>NZ_JBNNXT010000032.1:0-59554 GCF_052873815.1 Photobacterium sp. DNB23_23_1
GTTACTGCAATATCTGCCTTGATAACAACGATTTTTCCAGTGCAAATACTTGATCAACTACTTATCCAGATTGGTATCATCAGTAAGTCTTGCAGCTAACGGCTTCGGGGCGGCAAAACATATCATCATGATCACTGCTGCACTGATTAATCACATTGCTTACCGCATGGATTGGCGTAGTAATGATTAGGCTGAGTGCCAACAGGGGGAGTATTTTCTTGAACATAGGTAGCTACTCTTATTAACTAAACGATGTTTTATTTTATTCTTATGTAGAAAAATACCCCCTTGGTTTGCAATGTTAAACACCCTGATTAGGTAGGGTAACGGGGTAGGATTGACTCTAAATTGACAAAAATAGCTGCGAAAAAGATGTGTTAGATGGTATCTTGTGGCTTTTTCAGGTTGAGTAAAATCGGAGTCACCATGCCGCACCTGCGTTTTCGAGCTGTTGAATTTGATCATGTGAAGGCGTTGTCGACCAAATTGGTTGATGATTTGGAGCCGTTAATGGCTTGTCCGCGAGAGGATTTTACTCTCGAGCATGTTTCAACCACTTTTATTTTTGACGGTGAGGTGTCGGATGCTTACCCATTTGTGGAAGTGCTGTGGTTTGATCGTGGCCAAGAGGTTCAGGATCAAGTCGCTCAGTTGATCACCGAGGCAGTCCGCGCTGAATTTGAAGAACCAGAACAGGATGTTGCAGTGATTTTCACTGCGCTGACAGCGTCAGCATATTATGACAATGGTAGTCATTACTAATACTCAAAGCGGCCGAAAGGCCGCTTTCCTTCATATCGTATCTCGTTAGTAATTGTTGTCAGTTAGGTAAGTTTGATGTCGCGTTATACCAAGGTTGTAGCAGGATTGGGGGTTGTCGCAGGAGCGCTGGGGATCAGTACAGGGGCCCTGAACTGGTCGTTTGAAGTGTCTGAAGTGCCTGAAGTTAGTGCCAATGTGTTGGCACCGCAGTTCTCGTTCAACTGTATAAAAAGCGATGTTGCACTGCCGCTGGATCAAGACGGTAATTTTTCGGTTTCAGTCTGGAACATCTACAAGCAACAAAAAGAAAACTGGCGATCAGAGCTTGAGAGGTTCAGCCAAGGTAGCGGGTTGGTTTTATTGCAAGAGGCTAGCCTGACCACGGAGCTGAAAGAGTATTTAGATGATACTCAGTGGAAGGTAAGAATGGCCAATGCCTTCAAATTCCTTAACACGCCGGCAGGGGTGATGAATTTGTCTTCGGTTAATGCCAAGACTACCTGCGCCTATCTGGCAATGGAGCCTTGGTTGCGCTTGCCAAAGTCCGCTTTGTTGTCCGAGTTCAACCTTTCGAATGGCCAAACACTGGCGGTAGTTAACCTGCACGGGGTGAACTTTGCTCTGGGGCTGGAAGAGTACAAAGAGCAGTTCCGTACTCTGAAACGGGTATTGGACAAGCATATCGGCCCAGTGATTCTGGCCGGCGATTTCAATACTTGGCGTCAGGCGAGATTGGATGTGGTAGATGATTTTGCCCGTAGTCTTGGTTTGGAGGATGCCGTATTGCGTCGTGATCAGCGGGTAAAGGTGTTTGGCAAGCCGCTCGATCATGTCTATTACCGCGGGTTAGCGCTGGTAAGCGCGGAGGCACCGACAACCGATGCCTCCGATCATAACCCGATCATTGCCAACTTTAGGCTGCAATAATCATGATTGGCCAGACGATCAGGGTCATCAGCCAAGGTAAGGCTGCGACGATGATACATTTGGCTCTATCATAGTCTGTCCAAGCAGCGACGGCGGCATAGCTCAGGGCGATATACCACGGTGCCAGCAGTGGCGCTGTGGTCGCAAAGGCAGACCAAGGATGATTCAACGGTAGCTTCAGGAAGCCATTGAGGCTGTTTAGATCAGCCGCATTAGGCAAGAAGTTACCGGTGTTGAATACGGCATTCAGATAGCTAGCAAAGTCACCGATAACCGCTGGCAGCATGATAAAGCACGCCGCAGCAAGCCACTTGCCGAAATTGTGCTTATATTTACTGCTCTTGGTGGACAGGTTAAGCCAAAGCGCCAAAACAAAAATAGCGGCTGTCCGGCCGAAGAAATCACTGAATACCTCACCGGCTAACAAGACTTCCTTGGTTAGCCAGGCCTCTTGTACTTGCTGCTCCACATTAGGCAGCTGCATCATCAGCGTTTGCTGCAACCAGTTCATATCGACATGATTGAAGTATCCCCCCCAAAAGAAGAACGGGCCGATAATGATTATCAAGTACGGCAAGAACGCCCATTTGGGGCGTTCGTGAACGGCTGCAAAGCAGTCGATCGGTGAACGAAAGGTATCGAGAACCGCAATAAACGGGTTTTTGGAAGGTGTCATACACTTACCTTGGTAACATCAACATAAAGTTTTAATTGCTGTCCCGGCTTGAGGTACTTCTGGCTACTGATTTGGTTCCATTTTACCACATCGGCTACTTTTACCTTGTAACGCTGGGCAATAGAACTCAGGTTGTCCCCAGAGCGAACCTTGTAGAAAACCGTACGGATCACCCCACCAGTCTCACTTGACTTCCATAGGGTCAGTTTCTGGCCAACGCGAAGGGGAGAGTTTTTATTGATCCCATTCCATTTGGTGATTTCGTCGATTGAGACTTTTTGTTTGCGGGCAATGGTCCATAAGCTATCGCCGGACTGGACAGTATACGTTGTACGATAACCGCTGCCATGGCTTTGCTGGGTGTTGTTGGCCATACGGGCAGCAACAGTCTCCCCGTCCTGCATCGCGACGGGGATCAGAATATGGCGACCGACACGAATACTGGTACCGTTCATGTTGTTGGCACGCTGGATCTGCTTGGTTGTTGTTTTATGCTTATGGGCAAGTACACTCAGGGTATCGCCAGGTTTAACCTCGTAGCGGATCACTTTCATGCCACGGCGGCCATTTTCATCAAAGGCGTTGTTGAATTTGTCGACTTTACTGATCGGTAGCAGTAGGTGGCTTGGACCTTCCGGTGCGGTTGCCCAGCGGTTGTAGCCCGGGTTCAGGCGCTGCAGTTCATCCAGTGAAACATTGGCGAATTTGGCGGCCATCGCCAAATCCATCTGGGTCTTTGGCTTAACAAGTTTTACAGCTGGTTCATTGTCGATAGCAGGAATACTGATCCCATATTTATCACGGTTTTGAATCACGTCGGAAACTGCGAGTAACTTAGGTACGTAGTCACTGGTCTCTCGAGGTAGGTCCAGCGACCAGAAGTCGGTCGGTTTGCCAGCCGCTTTGTTATTTCTGATTGCACGGAATACTCTGCCTTCACCGGTGTTGTAGGCCGCAAGGGCGTGGAGCCAGTTACCATCAAATTTACGGTTGAGGTATTCAAGTAAGTCCAGCGCTGCGCGGGTAGATTCTACTACGTCACGGCGACCGTCATACCACCAGTTTTGCTCAAGGCCGAAACTGCGGCCAGTTGGCGCGGTGATCTGCCAAAGACCTGCCGCACGGCCGTGTGAATAGGCAAATTGGTCGAAAGAGCTTTCAACGACCGGAAGCAAAGCAAGTTCCAGTGGCAGATCGCGCTTTTCGATTTCCTCGGTGATCATATAGAGGAAAGGTTCGGCTCGTTGGGCGACGGTATTGAGGTGGCTTGGGTGACGGAGGTACCAGTCACGGTAGTGAATGACGCGTTGGTCATTGGGGATATCCGTCTTCAGCTGCATGCTGATGCGTTGCCACACATCCTGCTGTTCCTGAGGGGTAGGAACTTTCTTAGGAATAACCACCTGCGGCTCAGGTGTTGGTGTTTTAGTGGTTGTTGTCGGAGCAACTTGGGCCGCAGGGTTATTATTTGTTGTGTTTGTTTGTTCTTCTTCTACTGTATTTGTCGTTTTTGTAATTTGGCAACCAGCCAGAAGTAGCGCACTCGCCAAAAAAAATCGGGATTTCATGTGTCCAGCCTATAGCCAAAATAGTTGGAGATGATACTTGTCCAACCACCTTAGTGACAAGTGACACAGGTCAAAATTCGTCTTTCCAACGGCGCAGTGCTGCAAAGGTTTCGACATCGCTATCGTTAACTGCTTTATTTGCAACTGATTTTTTAATGCTTGGCTGGTCGCAGCGCAGGAATGGATTGATCAATTTTTCTTGTTTCAAAGTGCTAGGAATGGTGCTAATCCCTTGTGCTCTCATTCGGCCGACCTCTTCACGGTAACGCTGAAGGTGTGGGTTGTCTTGTTCGGCAACAAGGGCAAAGGCCAGATTGCTGCTGGTATATTCATGGGCACAGTAGACTTCAGTTTCATCGGGTAGGGCACTGAGCTTTTGCAGCGAGGCATACATTTGTCCGGCGGTGCCTTCGAATAAGCGGCCACAACCAGCAGAAAACAAGGTATCGCCACAGAATAGCTTGCCGTCCCCGACATAGGCAACATGGCCTGCAGTATGTCCCGGCACACCAAGGACCATGAAGCGCTCACCAAAAATTTCAACTTGGTCGCCGTCATCGACCGACTGTGACACGCCCGGGATTGGTTCGGCAGAAGGGGCGACAATATGGATATTCGGGTAGCGGCGCTTGAGTTCGCTGATCCCGCCTATATGGTCATTGTGATGGTGGGTGATCAGGATGGCGTCTAGTTCAAGCTCTTCCTTTTCGAGGAATGCCAGGACTGGAGTGGCATCGCCGGGATCCACCACGACGCAATGGTTATCCGGACTGTGAATCAGCCAGATGTAATTGTCATTGAATGCAGGTATGCTTTTAATGGTCAGCATCTTTGTTTCTCCGGCTTTTTTGCTATTGAGCATCGACTTAGTTTGGAATTGCTATGAAGCCAGCCCGCATATTAAAACATATCGAACCACCACATACCTGGTCACAAGTTGTCAACGGTGAGTGGGCAGCAGAGCTATTACAGGCCCAGCTTGATGAGTGGTGGCCCAAACTGTTTGGCTACCATATGCTAAAGCTGGGTGGGCTAAGCTGCGAATTGGCCAGTGGCCATTGTAACATCCAGCATCAGATTTGCATTGATAAGTTCAACCCTCTGCATAACGTAGTTGCTGATCCTTTTGCTTTGCCGTTTGTCGAAAAGGCGTTCGATGCCTGTGTTATTACCCATCAGTTGGACTACTGCAGTGATCCCCACCGGTTGCTGCGCGAGGTTGACCGGGTGATTGTCGATGATGGTTATATTCTTATCAGTGGCAATAATCCGGTCAGTGCCTTGGGGGTACGAGGGCTCTTGCCGTGGAACCGTAAGCGCTTTCCGTGGAAAGGGCGGATGTTCATGCCTATGCGGATAAAAGACTGGCTCGGGGTGCTTAACTACGAAGTGGTGTTTCACGAAAATTTTGCGATACTGCCTGCGACGCGTCACCAAGCTTGTTCGGCTTGGGTCGAGGGAATGGTGTCGGACAGCTTATCGTCTGTCGGCAGCATGTACTTGATTGTGGCGAGAAAGCGCACTGTCCCGCTAAAGCCGATAAAGCCAACCTGGAAACTCAGGCGACAGCTGACACCGCTGGGAGTGAACTGCCGCACCAAGGCTTCCCGTAAGCAGAAATGCTAGGCTTAGATACTAACTGGCCTGATAGCCGGTATCATCTTGGGTTGGTGATTCTGCCGCGGCACGAGCCAGCTCATCGCAGCGTTCGTTTTCAGGATGGCCTGCATGGCCTTTTACCCAGTGCCACCTGACTTGATGACGCTGGGTTTCATTGTCGAGCCGTTGCCATAAGTCAGCGTTTTTAACCGGTTTTTTATCGGCAGTTTTCCAGCCGCGCTTTTTCCAGTTATGGATCCATTGAGTGATCCCCTGGCGGACATACTGGCTATCGGTGGTGAGATCGACCTGGCAGGGTTCTTTCAGGCTCGCCAAACCGACAATCGCGGCCAGAAGCTCCATGCGGTTGTTGGTTGTCATGAAAAAGCCGCCGTTGAGTTCTTTTTCATGCTGTTTATAACGTAACACGGTACCATAGCCGCCCGGCCCCGGGTTACCGAGGCAAGAACCGTCCGTGAAAATTTCTACCTGCTTCGTCATATTTGGTAGTATTCGTCTTAGTTAAAACTTGAGTCTGACACAATCGTATCTATGAAAGCCACAAATGAACGCATAATCGTATTCGATACTGAAACAACGGGTATGAATATGACCGGCCCTCACTATGAAGGGCACTGTATTGTCGAGATCGGTGCTGTGGAAATTATTAACCGTAAGTTAACGGGCAATACTTTCCATGTATATATCAAGCCGGATCGCGAAATCGATGCCGAGGCGATTGATGTCCACGGTATTACCGATGAATTCTTGGTTGATAAGCCGACTTACGGTGAAATCCATCAGGAGTTCATGGATTTCATCCGTGGGGCCGAGCTGGTCGCGCACAACGCGTCGTTCGATACCGGCTTTATGGATTACGAGCTTAGGAAGCTCGATCCTTCAATCGGCAAGACAGAAGATTTTTGTAAGGTGACCGATACCCTTGCGATGGCCAAGCGGTTATTCCCGGGTAAACGTAATAACCTTGATGTGCTCTGTTCCCGTTATGGTATCGATAACTCGCACCGAACGCTCCACGGGGCATTGCTCGATGCCGAGATCCTGGCCGATGTTTATCTGATGATGACCGGTGGCCAGACGTCCTTGGCCCTAAGCAGCGGCAGTGAAGATAGTGATGTTGGTGCAGAAAATGCAATCCGTCGGTTAGCTTCTGGGCGAAAAGCACTAAAGGTTATCCGGGCTTCTGCCGATGAAATACAAGCGCATGAAGCGCGTTTGGATATTATCGACAAGAAGGGCGACGTTATGTGGCGTCAGTAAGGGTATGATGAAGCGATTATGGTTGCTAATGCTAGTTTGGCCGCAGCTGTTGTTATGGCCACTATTATCATGGGCTGACGACAGCACGGTAATGTCATGGCTGGATAATCGCTTCCGGGTTGACCCGACGGTGCAGCAAGTCTCTTTTATGGTCACGCGCGATCAGAAAAGTAATTCGGTGGTCTTGGTTCGCCCAGACGGCCACAAATATTATGCCTGGCGCCATCCTGAGAGCGTCTCTTGGTACGAAGAGGCGGGGATGGATATCATTTCTATTGAAAACCCTATGCCAGGCCCATGGCAAGCAGTGGGAAAGGTTAGCCCGAAAAACCATATTACCGTCCTGTCTGATTTAAAGCTCGATGTTGATAACCTGCCCGCCAGGCTCTATCAATCGGAAACCATCAAATTTACCGCTCGCTTGACCCAAGCAGGTCAGCCGCTGGCCTTGCGTGATTTTCTTGATCGCGTGAACTTGTCAGTGGTGTTCTACGAATATATCGAAAACCCTGATGACCTTCCGAAAGAAGCGTTACCTATGCCTATACCAATGGGGACCTTTGCCGATGATGGGTACGGGTTCGATGAGGTTGCTGGTGATGGGGAGTTTACTGTTGCCCTGCCGATAGAGCTCCAGCCGGGTAAGTACACGGTTAAGATTAGCTCTGGAAATGGTATTTTTCTTCGTACGGTCGAGCAGGAAGTGTTGGTTTATCCACCCCCGATCAACGCGAGTTTTATTCAAGGTCGAGGCCAAACGGAAGATCATCAAGTGGTCGTTGCTGGTGAGGAAGGCACATTGAAAACAGGCTCATTGGCTGCTCATATTGAGCAAGTGAGTTTTGAAGGAGAGACCAGTATCAGCCAGCAGGCTGCCTTGCCGGATGAAGAAACCTTGACGGTGTGGCTGTCAAATGGTGAGCTGCCCGGACGATACACATGGTCTGGTTGGATTTATGCCACCGATAATTTCAGTAATCGCGAGCTTATTTTTCAAATTCCTGAAAGCCATTTTGCCATTCAAGCTGAGCTACAGCTTGACCGGAATCTTGCGACTTTTCGCGAGCAGCAAGAAGCCAAGGAACGGCAGATTGAATTCGCGAGACTAGATGTGGAGCGACAAGCTGCCCGTGCCAGGGCCATGAAAATTATTGCCCTGGCCAATGTACTGGTAATAGTTCTTATCGTTGTGGTAGCGGTGCTGTGGCGTAAGCGTAAAGTGAAGAAGGCGATGGAAAGCGCCGAAATCAGTGTGCCAAGCAGTTAACCCAAGTAGCTAAAGACAAGTAAGCATCTCTGAGATAGCCATATATCAATTTTTATTCTGAGCAGATAACAAAAAGGGAAGCCAGATAGGCTCCCCTTTGTCGTGTTGCGCTGTGGTTAATTTAAGCCGCTATTACCTTTGGTGTCGGCTGGTAGGGCTTGGCCGCCAGCTCTTGCGAGTCGAAGTCATCGACATTGATAGTGCGTAGTCGGCCTTCTTCCGCCCGGCATAGTAGCTCGGCTTCTTCCGGGTTTATCACATTAAGCTCAAGCCCTTTTTCTGCCACTTTATCCAATTGCATGAACGGCATGCGCTTACCGGCTGCTTTACAGACGCGATCGTAGATCGGCTCAGCAGCAAGGATATCATTCAGCGTTGCTTCAATCATACCGACCGCATTGTTGGCTGTTGCTTCCAAATATTGGTTGCGGCCAATACGGCTACGGGTTTCGCTTGGGGTCTGGATGATTCGTGCGACTTTATGATCCAGCCTATCCGATGGACGTACACGGCCTAGCCCTAAAGGGAACACCATGGTGCGTAGCACGGCTGCAATTGGGCGATTCGGGAAGTTGCGCAGAAACTCGTCCAATGCTTCCTGAGTCTGGTAGAGCGCATCTTGTAGGCCCCAGTGAACTAAGGGGAGATCTTCAGCCTTTGCCCCTTCGTCCGTATAACGTTTGAGTGTCGCAGAGGCAAGGTAGAGTTGACTCAGCACATCACCCAGTCGAGCTGACAGGCGTTCTTTACGCTTGAGAGACCCACCCAGTACTGCCATTGATATGTCAGCAAGTAAAGCCAAGTTGGCACTGTAGCGGTTCAGTTGTTGGTAGTAGCGAGCCGTTGGATCTTTTCTCGGAGCAGAAGAGCCACGGCCATCAGTCAGGCCGAACCAGAATGAACGCACCATATTGCTGATCACAAACCCGACATGACCGAACAAGGATTGATCAAATTCACGCAGTGCTTTTTCGGTATCTTCGTTGTAGGCGGCGTTTATTTCGTTAAGGACATACGGGTGGCAGCGGATCGCCCCCTGACCAAAGATGATCATCGATCGGGTCAGGATATTCGCCCCTTCTACGGTGACGGCTATTGGCGCCCCTTGGTAGCCTCGAGCCAAGAAGTTGCTTGGACCCATACAGATCCCTTTCCCTCCGACAATGTCCATCGCGTCAATAACACTGCGTTGGCCACGGTGGGTACAGTGGTATTTTACAATCGCTGAAATAACCGAGGGTTTCTCGCCGAGATCAATACCGGCCACGGTCAGATTACTGGCCGCATCCATGACATAGGCATTGCCAGTAATGCGAGCCAATGGCTCCTCGATCCCTTCCATCTTGCCGATTGGTAGTTTGAACTGGCGGCGGATACGGGCATAGGCACCAGTGGCCATCGCCGCAGACTTCAGCCCGCCAGTTGAGTTGGACGGCAAGGTGATCCCACGGCCGACCGATAGACACTCAACCAGCATACGCCAGCCTTGACCTGCCATTTCCTGACCGCCAATAATAAATTCGATAGGGACAAAGACTTTGTCACCTTGGGTTGGACCATTTTGGAACGGGACATTGAGAGGGAAGTGACGGCGGCCGATGTTGACACCATCAATGTCGGTTGGGATCAGGGCGCAGGTAATTCCTAGCTCTTCTTCATCACCCAAGAGGTGGTCCGGGTCAAACAGCTTGAAAGCCAAGCCAAGTACAGTGGCAATTGGTGCCAAGGTGATATAGCGTTTGTTCCAGGTCAGCTCCATCCCGAGCACTTCTTCTCCCTGCCAATAGCCTTTTTTGACGATCCCGAAGTCCGGGATAGAGCCGGCGTCAGACCCCGCTTCTGGACTGGTCAAAGCAAAACAAGGGATCTCCTTACCTTCGGCAAGTCGAGGCAGGTAATGGTCTTTTTGATCTTGGGTACCGTAATGCTGCAGTAGCTCACCGGGACCGAGTGAATTCGGTACCCCGACAGTCGAGGAAAGCACGGCAGATACGCCAGTTAACTTTTGTAGTACCAGAGACTGGGCATAAGCGGAAAATTCAAGGCCGCCATATTTCTTCTTGATGATCATGGCAAAGAACTTGTGATCTTTGAGGTATTGCCATACATCCGGCGGTAGGTCAGCCAGTTCGTGGGTGACCTGGAAGTCGTTGACCATTCGGCAGACTTCATTGACCGGTCCATCAAGGAACGCTTTCTCTTCGGGGCTCAGGCGCGGGGCAGGAATATCGTGTAGCTTATTCCAATCGGGAGCACCACGGAACAAGTCGGCTTCCCACCAAACGGTACCAGCGTCAATGGCTTCTTTTTCCGTCCGTGACATTTCAGGTATGACTTTCTTGAACGCTTCCAGTGCGCGGCGGCTCACTAACGAGCGGCGCAGAGACGTTATATTGAGCGGTAAAGCGATGATCAAAAAAGCTAACCAGCTAAACTGGCCAGTAATATCGAGTAGGGTGCCCACAGCCAGTGTAGCAGCAATGGCGAGGGTGAAGGTGCGTAGGTTTGCCCGGTGGTAAGCGAGCACACCGGTTATACCAACCAGCCCCAGTAGGTACACAAGTGTAACCATGTTCAATCTCCTTATTTGGGCGTTGTTTTATTATATTTTAGGTACAATTTATGCAAGGTAAGAGGTCTAACCACTTGAGCTAAGTGTAATGTGATCTTTAATGAAATGTAAAATAAATTTCTGTTGTGATGGCGTGTGATTACGTAAACATGTCTTGTCACTTGTTGTAAAACAAGGGATTGATCGAGATTGGTGGGAAGGAAAAAACGCCTGAGTTAATTTGTCACATAATTAAGAACGCGTGATATAGTTCACGTATTACGACGAATGCGGCATTGACGCAGCATTTACGTGAATTTTTTGTAGTGCAAGCGAGGCCGTGCAGAGTGGCGTTCCCTCATTATTGCCTTTCCCTAACTCCGACTGACAATTGCCCGCCGGATCCCTATGTCGGGATGATGGTTACTTACAATTTGTTAACTTGATCTCACTAAATGATAACGATTGTGTTTGGCTTTTGTCGTTCCCGTTTGGTTTGTAAGGGGTTTACCGTGTTGTTATTTGATGCGCTCAGACAGGCGTGGCGCGAAGGCTTTTCTCTCCCGGTGTTGCGTGCTGATGTTGTCGCAGGCCTGCTGGCAGGGCGGTGGATAATGTTGCCTGTTATGCCTGTGCAGAGTCATTACGTGAGCATTTGGCAATAAAGACTCACAATGTTCAGCCGAAGGAGTCGACACTTCCAAGCGTTTCTTTGTACACTGCGAGTTGATAATAATTTTTGACAAGTCAGAGAAGGTCCTATGTATCAAGACAACATCCGCGCCGAGTTGACGGAAGCGGCAGAAGTCCTCAACCGTTTCTTAAATGATGATAAGAACATTGCTGATATCGAAGCAGCTGCCAAACTTCTGGCCGAGTCGTTTAAGCAAGGCGGCAAGGTATTGTCTTGTGGTAATGGTGGCTCTCACTGTGATGCGATGCATTTTGCTGAAGAGTTGACAGGTCGCTACCGTGAAAACCGTCCGGGTTACCCGGGGATTGCGATTTCCGATCCGAGCCATCTGTCTTGTGTCAGCAATGACTTTGGATATGAGTCGGTGTTTTCCCGCTACCTTGAAGCGGTAGGTTCAAAAGGTGATGTGTTGTTTGGCTTATCGACATCAGGCAATTCCGGTAATATCTTGAAGGCTATCGAGGCTGCCAAGGCGAAGGGGATGAAAGTCATTGCCCTGACCGGTAAAGATGGTGGCAAGATGGCGGGTCTTGCGGATGTGGAAATTCGTGTACCGCATTTCGGTTATGCTGATCGCATTCAGGAAGTGCATATCAAGATTATCCATATTTTGATTATGTTGATTGAAAAAGAAATGGCGAAATAACCCAGTGTTTTTTACTGGAACATAGAGGAAGGGCATAAAGGACTATGTGTGAATTACTTGGCATGAGTGCCAATGTGCCGACAGATATATGCTTTAGTTTTACCGGCCTGATGCAGCGTGGGGGCAATACTGGCCCACACCGCGATGGCTGGGGGATCACCTTTTACGAAGGCAAGGGATTTAGGACCTTCAAGGATCCGAACCCGAGCAGCAAATCACGTATTGCAGAGTTGGTACAGGAATACCCGATCAAAAGCTGTGCGGTAGTCAGCCATATCCGGCAGGCAAACCGTGGTGGCGTGAGTTTGGAGAATACCCACCCGTTTACCCGCGAACTGTGGGGACAATACTGGACGTTTGCCCATAATGGCCAGTTGACGGGTTACGATGAGCTCGATACCGGCCGATTCAAGGCGGTAGGTGATACTGACAGTGAAATCGCTTTTTGCTGGCTGCTCAAACAACTTGATGATCAGTTCCCTGATACCCCTGATGACTTGGATGCGGTGTGCCGAGTACTGGCGGAAAGCTGTGATACATTACGCCAGCTTGGTGTTTACAACATGTTGTTGAGTAATGGTGAGTATGTACTTACCTACTGTACTAACAACCTGCATTGGATCACCCGTCGCGCCCCATTTGGTAAAGCGTCATTAATTGACGAAGATGTGACGATTGATTTTCAGCAGGAAACGACACCTAATGATGTGGTAACCGTGATTGCAACTCAGCCTCTGACCAATGATGAAAATTGGCACAAAATGGAGGTCGGGGAATTCAATGTTTTCCATTTTGGTGAGCAGGTATTCAATCGAACGTTGTAATGCTTATCTGAATAAAAAACGCGACCTCAGGTCGCGTTTTTTAACGTTTTGATAGGGCTTCACGCCTTACTCATCAGTCGCATAGCCGGACAGAGGTAATGGCGAACCATCAAGTACCGCTTTTCCGCCGGTCATCACAACACGGCTTTGCAGGCACCAGTTGGCGACCATCGGATAGATACGGTGCTCTTGCTCTTGGACTCGGGCCATCACGTCATCGGCATTATCGCCGGCAAAGATTGGTACCTTGGCCTGGAGGATCACCGGTCCGCCGTCAAGCTCTTCAGTGACGAAATGGACACTGGTACCATGCTCCTCATCACCGGCATCGATAGCCCGCTGGTGGGTATTGAGCCCGGTGTACTTCGGCAGCAGGGACGGGTGGACATTGAGCATCCGCCCTTGGTAGTGGCGGACAAAGTCACCGCTGAGGATGCGCATGAAGCCGGCCAGGATCACCAGATCCGGCTGGTAGCTGTCGATGCGATCGGCCATGGCCTGGTCGAAGGCTGCACGGTCAGCATAGTCTGCTGCACAAAGGTGCAGGGCATCAATGCCAGCTTGGCGGGCACGCTCTAATCCGTAAGCGTCAGCCTTGTTGGACAGCACCGCACTGATGCGGGCGTCCTTGATGATGCCTGACTCGCAGGCATCAATCATCGCTTGAAGGTTAGAGCCGTTGCCTGAGATAAGAACAACGATATTCTTCATCGCTTACAGGATCTCCACCTGCTCTTCGCCTTCGTTGGCATTGGCAATGTGGCCCAGGAGCCAAGCCTGCTCGCCTTCGGCATTGAGGATGCTGATCGCTTGCTCTGCCTGTGCTTTTGGCAGGGCAATCACCAAGCCAACACCACAGTTGAAGGTACGGTACATCTCGTAGGTATCAACGTTACCGGCTTCTTGTAGCCAGTTGAACACAGCAGGCCACTGCCAGCTGTTACCGTCAACAACCGCTTTCGTGCCTTGTGGCAGAACGCGCGGGATGTTTTCCCAGAAACCACCGCCAGTGATGTGGGAAATAGCATGGACATCACAGCTTTCCATCATCTTAAGGGTCGATTTCACGTAGATTTTGGTTGGCTCTAGCAGGTGATCAGAAAGCGCTTTGCCTTCGATTTCCTGATTAAGGTCGGCATTTGAAACCTCAAGGATTTTACGGATCAGCGAGAAGCCGTTTGAGTGCGGGCCGCTAGAGGCAACAGCAATCAGGGCATCGCCTTCTGCTACTTTGCTGCCATCAATGATGTCAGCTTTTTCAACAACGCCAACGCAGAAGCCAGCAACGTCGTAGTCTTCGCCGTGGTACATGCCAGGCATTTCCGCCGTTTCACCACCGATCAGTGCACAACCTGACTGGATACAACCTTCACCAATACCGGCAACAACATCAGCTGCGGTATCAACATCCAGCTTGCCCGTTGCGTAGTAATCCAGGAAGAACAGTGGCTCGCCACCTTGTACGATTAAATCGTTGACACACATCGCAACTAGATCGATGCCAATCGTGTCGTGCTTGTTCAGATCCATCGCCAGGCGCAGTTTTGTACCCACACCGTCTGTACCAGATACCAAAACTGGCTCTTTGTACTTGGTCGGCAGGCTGCATAGTGCGCCAAAACCGCCAATACCGCCCATCACTTCAGGACGGTGGGTGCGTTTTACCACCCCTTTAATACGATCAACTAATGCATTACCTGCATCGATATCAACACCAGCATCTTTGTAGCTAAGAGAAGAGTTATTGCCGCTCACAGGAGTTTCCTCAACGTATTAAAGTAAAAAAAGCGGGGGTATGATAACAGCAGTCTGGGCGGAAAGGAAAACGTTTGCGTCAATATTTGTCACTGAGTATTTCCTGAGCAAATAACCGTTCCACCTCTACCAGAGCACAAATGGTCTAGTGTATAATGGTGCGATTTTTTGAATTTAATTTGCCTAGGAGTCAAAGATGAAAGTCGTTGAGGTTAAACACCCACTAGTAAAACATAAGATTGGTCTTATGCGCGAAGGTGACATCAGCACTAAGCGATTCCGTGAGCTAGCGACGGAAGTAGGCAGCTTGTTGACATATGAAGCGACTTCAGACTTCGAAACAGAAAAAGTTACCATTGACGGCTGGAATGGTCCAGTTGAAATTGACCAGCTAAAAGGCAAAAAAGTAACAGTCGTGCCAATCCTGCGTGCTGGTCTTGGCATGATGGACGGCGTGCTTGAGCACATGCCAAGTGCACGTATCAGTGTTGTTGGTATCTACCGTGACGAAGAAACGCTTGAGCCAGTTCCTTATTTCAACAAGCTAGCATCTAACATTGATGAGCGTATTGCGCTTGTTGTTGACCCGATGCTGGCAACTGGCGGCTCGATGATCGCTACCCTTGATTTGCTGAAAGAGCAAGGTTGTAAGCAATTCAAGGTATTGGTATTGGTTGCTGCGCCTGAAGGTATTGCAGCGCTTGAAAAAGCCCACCCAGACGTCGAACTTTACACGGCGGCAATCGATGAGAAGCTGAACGACAAAGGCTACATCGTACCGGGCCTAGGCGATGCGGGTGACAAGATCTTCGGTACTAAATAAGAACTGTACTGCTAGAGTGAGTATGAAAGCAAAAAGCCGGATAGTTATCCGGCTTTTTTTATGGGCCTACTTAAGTTGACTATTTGCTAGATGTCTCTTCCATCTGAGCATTATCGACCACATGGCTCTCGCCCAAGTCATCAGGCAAGATCAGATTCAGCAAGATAGCCACGATACCACACAGGCTAACGCCCTGTAGGCTGAATTCACCGATACCGAAAGCCATACCACCGATACCAAACACCAATGTTACCGCGACAATCACCAAGTTGCGTGCCTTGTGCAGGTCGACCTGGTTTTTGATCAAGGTGTTGAGGCCGACCGTGGCAATCGAGCCGAACAGCAAGATCATAATACCACCCATGACCGGAACCGGAATGGTTTGTAGCATGGCGCCCAGCTTACCAACAAAGGCCAGTACTAGTGCCGTAACGGCAGCGTAGGTCATGATCACCGGGTTGAATGCCTTGGTCAGCATAACGGCACCGGTGACTTCAGAGTATGTGGTATTTGGTGGTGCGCCAAACATTGAAGCGGCGATGGTTGCGACCCCATCACCCGCCATGGTGCGGTGCAGGCCGGGTTTTTTCAGGTAATCTTTACCCGTTACGTTGGAAATCGCCAACATATCGCCGACGTGCTCAACGGCTGGAGCAATGGCCACTGGGATCATAAACAACACCGCGTTGATGTTGAATTCCGGGAAGGTGAAGTTAGGAAGTGCTAACCAAGCAGCCTGTTGAACCGGGGTGAAGTCAACAACGCCAAAGCCTAGGCTGACCAGATAGCCAGTAACGATACCCGCCATAATAGGAATAAGCTTGAAAAAGCCCTTAGCAAATACGCTGAAGGCAATGGTGACCAATAGCGAGATGGCAGAAATCCATAACGCAGCATCGCCATTAACGAGCTGTACTGCACCGTCCCCGGTTTTACCCAACGCCATATTCACAGCGGCTGGAGCCAAGCCTAGGCCGATAACCATGATCACCGGGCCAACAACAACGGGTGGTAGCAGCTTATGGATAATCGCAACACCACGTACCTTGATAATCGCTCCCATACAGACGTAAATCACGCCGGCCATCATCAGGCCACCCATGGTTGCGGGGATCCCCCAAGTTTGTACGCCATACATAATAGGAGCAATAAAAGCAAAAGAGGAGGCGAGGAAGATAGGGACGGAGCATTTGGTGATGACTTGAAAGAGGAGGGTACCGATACCGGCACCGAAGAGGGCAACGTTGGGATCCAGTCCGGTAAGAAGCGGTACCAGAACCAATGCGCCAAATGCGACGAAAAGCATTTGAGCACCCTGTAATATCTGCATCATGGTTAAAATCCACCCTAGCTATAAAAAAAATCGCGGAATGTTAGCACAGAGGCAACCGTTTACCTAAAGGTTATAGGCAAAATAGTCCAAAAAGGGATCTCAGCATTATTTTGTGATGTATAAGATAAAAAAATTGCAGAACATTGACGTTGAATAGTGTCTATTGGCAAAGACTTATAAAGCGTTGGGAACAGAAAAATACAATTGAATGAATTTTTTGTGTGTGAAGCAGTTGCTCCGCGAGATACGTTCAATTTATGATCGGGTATTAACTTTAGTGATAACGAGTACTTTATGTTGCGTATTGCATTACTTTTCTTGGCACTATTGGCTCTTCCGCTGAAGGCTGCCACGGTGACCAACCTTTATCAGGCACAGGTGGCCCTGCCTGATACGGATCGCCAATCCGAGCAAGCAGCCAGGAAGCAGGCTCTGGAACAGGTACTGATAAAAGTATCGGGGCAGAGCAACATCGTAGAAAACGAAATCGTTGCCAAGGCGTTGGGAAGCAGTAACCAATATGTCAGCCAGTTCAGCTATGCCAACCGTGATGGTCAGCGTACTCTATTACTGACTTTTGACCGAAGCCGCATCCGTACTTTATTGACACAGGCCAACTCGACCTTCTGGAGCGAGCTGCGACCGAGTGTTTTGGTATGGCTGGTGGAAGATGCTAACCGCAGCCGTAATATTATCTGGGATCAGTCGAGTAACGATTTAGCTAACCGCATCAAAGATGATGGTGATCGCCGTGGAGTACCGGTATTGATCCCCATCGGTGACTTTGAAGATGTAACGGCTATCAGCACGCCGGATATCTGGGGGGGATTTGTCCAGCCTATAGCGACAGCAAGCCAGCGTTACCAGCCTCAAGCGGTATTGGTGGTGCGAGCCCGTCAGCAGGACAATGAGCAGGTTACCCTGAACTGGCAGCTTTATTCTGGAAATGTTGAACAGCTAGGTCGTAACAAGGTTGCACCGTCAGAAGGCCGCAATAGCGGCGAGACGGCCACGTCAGTCGCTCAGATGATAGATAGCGTGGCAGATATTCTTGCTGCCAAATATGCCGTGCAGCTTGGCGGTGACACCAGCGGTCAGCTGGCGGTGGTGGTTGAGAATATCCAATCGTCGAAAGATTTCTTTACCCTTGAACGTATGATCACTAACCTGACATCGGTTGCTGCGGTTAATGCTTACCGTATTCAAGGTGACCGGGTTGAATTTACCGTTCAGTTGCTTAGTACCGAAGATGTGTTCCAGCGTGAACTGAGCCAGGATAGCCGTTTGTCAGCCGTGACTACGCCGGTGACAGAGCAATATGAACCGGCCCCTCAGCCAGAAGGCATGATAAGAGCAACGGATGTGTCAGCTTCTGGTGAGCCTTCTGTTCAGCCTGCCGACCAAGTAAATCCGGTGGCTGGTGAGGCATCGGGTGTGGATGTTTCAGACACAGAGCAGCTTAACAGCGATGCGCCAGTTGAAACTAAGCCAGCCAAGCAAGCTGCTGTGTTCAGCTGGTCTGATACTACGTCAGCAGCCTTGTAAGTGGTTACTTACCAATACTGACAAGGCAATAAAAAAACGGTGGCTTAGGCCACCGTTTTTGTTTATATCCACATTAGGTTTATACGTCCTAGCCGTTATTGCCCTTCATGCTGGGCTTTTTCTTCTTTCTCTACCTGAGAGAGCTTTTTCAGCTTCAGTCCCAACTCCCTGCCGCGGTAGCGGGTAAATAAAATATTGGCTATAAAGGCACTCGTTGTCAGTATCAGCTCAATCAATGCCAGCCAGCGTTCACCATCGTCGATCCACAGAATGGTCAGGGCGTGGAGGAAGTAGAACATCAGGATGAAGTTGGCCCAGGCGTGGGTATAAGGTTTACCGGCCAAAATGCCTTTGAGTGGAAGCAGTAGCGGTATGACCCAGACCACAGCCATTGCCATGGGGTTAATATGTGGGTGCGGCGATAGGCTTGCTTGCCACAGTACCACCCAGGCCAATAGGCCAAGATTGGCCGATATGGCAAAGTAGCGCAACAAGCGCGTTTTTTTCTGCATGACAGTCATAGCGCTATCCTTGTAATTTGCAGGCAACCTCTGCCAGCCGCTTGCCACAAGCTTGTGCCAGTTCGCATTCTTCAGCGCTTAGTTGACGGCATTGTTCATGGTTGAGGTGGGAAGGGCCGTAAGGGGTCCCTCCTGTACTGGTGGTATGCAGTGCAGGCTCTGAATACGGTAACCCGACAATCAGCATTCCGTGGTGCAGCAGCGGCAGCATCATTGATTGCAAGGTGGTTTCCTGACCACCATGCATGGATGACGAAGCAGTAAAGACACAGGCCGGTTTTCCTATCAGACTACCACTTAGCCATTCAGCACTGGTTGAATCAATAAAGTGCTTAAGTGGCGCGGCCATGTTACCAAACCTTACCGGGCTGCCTAGGGCTAGCCCTGCGCACTGCTGGATATCAGCTTTGGTAACCAATGGGTCACCGAATGTTTCAGGTTTTAGCTGGCCATCAATACCGAGTTCGGCGACAGTACGTAATACCGCTTCGCAGCCGACGACCTGTTCAATGCCACGGGCAATTTGCCGGGCGAGCTGACGTGTTGAGCCATGGCGGCTGTAATACAGAACGAGAATGCTATGCATGGACAGGTATCCTGATCACAGGATGTCTAGCACTTTCTCGGGCGGGCGGCCCATTGCAGCACGTTCGCCATTGACGACGATTGGACGTTCGATCAGCTTCGGATTGGCTGCCATTGCGTTGATCAGTTGCTGTTCGGTAACCTCAGCACCACCCAGATCCAACTCCTTGTATAGCGCTTCTTTAGTACGCATCATGTCACGAGCAGTGGTATAACCAAGCTGGCTCAGCAAGACTTGGATCTGTTCGGCTGAAGGGGTGTCGTCAAGGTATTTGACAACAGTTGGGTTGATCCCTTTCTCTTCCAATAGAGCGAGGGTCTGGCGGCTTTTCGAGCAACGAGGGTTATGGTAGATGGTGACAGACATGTTACTTCCTTCTTAAATGTAACCGGCGAGGTGTCCACGCCGGTTACTAATTGTTTTAATGATGTTGCCCCATTGTAGAACACCTGTCATCAAGAAGGAATGCTATAACCTCGGTTCTTGCTAGCTCGATCAGAGATTGGCAAAGCGTTGTCTGGCAAGACGAAGTTGATCTATGCGGGCATCATAGCGAGCCTGATCCAGTGAGTTGACCTCGACAATTTGGCTTGCTTGGATATACATTTGAATCGCTTTTTCCCACGCACCGCGCAAGGCCATCAACTCTGCTCTGGCGGCTAGTTCCGCATCACGGCGACCATTGGCGGCTTGGGCCTGAGCCAGTAAGTGCCAGCCGTTCGGATCGTTCGGGTTGTCATAGGTATAGCGAGTCAGGATCGGGATACTGTCACTGTTACGGTTCGCTTCCTGCAGGGCATTCGCTAGATTCAAACGCAGTACCTTGTTGTTTGGGTTGGCTTTTTGCGCGCTTTCCAGGCGTGCAATTGCACGATCATATTGTTTTTGGTGCAGGTCGAGATCCGTGGCCGAATCGATGTAGAAGCGGTTGTTGGGCTCTTTGGCCAACAATGGGTCAAGCAAGGCATGGGCTTGGTCATACTTTTCGGAATCAATATACACCAGTGCCTTGCCGTAATTGAGCGCATCTTTCATTGTGCCATTACTGTTTTTCATTTGGCGCTCAAACCAATCCAGTGCCGCTTTGTTATCGATACCGGCGTAGCGGGCAACAATGCGGGCGCGGGCAAGCTGGTAGCGCTTTGACGTCTGCACACTGCTAGCCGGGAACTGGTTGGCTCGGCTGCGGCTGTCGGTGATACGCGATTCAGGCAAGGGGTGAGTCAGCAGCATCGGCGGCGGTGTGCTGACATAGCGGTATTGATCGGCGAGGCGGCCAAAGAAGCGCGGCATCGCTTGCACATCGAAGCCAGATTTTGACAAGGTGGCAATACCGATACGGTCAGCTTCTTTTTCGTTGCTACGGGTATAGTTGATTTGGCCCTGGGCTGAGGCGGCGGTGGTGGCATGAATCGCCGCGATCCCTGCTTCTGGTGAGGCTATCGCCAGCATCATCGAGCCGATAAGAGCCGCCAGTGTGGCCGGCGATTTCCTGGCTTGGTCTTCCATGCTTCTTGCTAGGTGGCGTTGGGTGACGTGGGCGATTTCGTGGGCAACGACCGAGGCTAGTTCACTTTCGGTTTTAGCATGGAGAAACAGTCCTGAATGGATAGCAACATGGCCACCGAAAAAGGCGAAGGCGTTGATATCCCGGTTCTGGATCATGAAGAAGCTGAACGGGGTACGGACGTCGTTGGCATTGGCAACCAGGCGGTGGCCGAGATCACTGATATATTCAGACAGCAGCGGATCGCTGATCACTGGCATACTGGCCCTGATCATCCGCATGTAGGCATCACCGTACTCCATTTCTTTTTCAATGCTGAGCGTCGATGCTGCTGCGGTCCCTATATCAGGTAGACTGCTTAGGTCATTGGCCGGAGCTGCAATGCTAGTGCCGAGTAATGCACTGATGAGAAGATAGGCTGGCGCCTTAGCAAATCGAAACATAGTAATAATTAATACCGCCCTCTGTTGCGTGTTCCTGCATTCGCACTACTGCGAGGCTAAATCTGTCCTGAATAATGCTGTGTTTCACCAAGGTCTGACAGCGAAACCTTTGACAGGTTTCTTTTTTGTCACTCTAATAACCTTTACAATAACCCGATGGATGATAATTGTCAGTATATCGGAATGGAACCTGCATTGCTTAATTTGACGACGGAACGCTGCCCAATGGCTCTGCTTATTGCCAAAAGGGCGGTGCATGCGTTGGAAGTTGGCGACAAGCTTGAAGTTCATATCACTGACACTGGGGCAAGGCAGGATATCCCCCGCTACCTCTCAAACCATGGCTTTCTTATTGATGTACGGTTGGACAACCAACAGGTACTTGAAATTATTGTGACCAAAAGGCAGTAAACATTTTATGCTGGACATGCTGACTCGCTGGTATCAGCGACGCTTTTCCGACCCCCATGCCGTGAGCTTGATTGCTATTCTACTGGGTGGCTTCCTGACCATATACTTCTTCGGCAACCTGATTGCGCCATTGCTGGTGGCAATTGTTCTCGCATACCTGCTGGAGTGGCCAGTAATGCAACTGACCCGGCTGGGGCTGCCTAGAATGCTGGCAGTCATGGGCGTGTTATTTATCTTTGCCGGTTTGATGGTCATGGCAGTCTTTGGTCTGGTGCCGACAATTTGGCATCAGGTCGGCAATTTGATTGCTGATGTACCTAATATGTTCAATGGCCTGCAGGAATATGTCTCCAGCTTGCCTGAGCGCTACCCAGACTTTGTTCAGCCACACCAAGTGTCCACATTCATGATCACCTTGCGCGAAAAAGTGCTGGGTATGGGTGAGAGTGTGGTGAAAGGTTCACTGGCTTCTTTGGTAAGTTTAGCCACCTTGGCCGTTTACCTGATCTTGGTCCCTCTTTTGGTATTCTTCCTGCTTAAAGACAAGGAAGAGATGATGGAGATGCTCAGTGGGCTGCTACCGAAGAACCGTCGTCTGACCAGCAAGGTGGGGGCGGAAATGAACCAACAGATCTCCAACTATATTCGTGGCAAGGTAACCGAAATCTTCATTGTCGGTATTGTCAGTTATGTCACCTTTGCGGTCATGGATCTGCGCTATGCGGTTTTGCTTGGTGTATTGGTGGGGTTCTCGGTACTGATCCCATATATTGGGGCGGCAGCGGTTACTTTACCGGTGGCGATGGTAGGTTTGTTCCAGTGGGGGATCAGCCCAGAGTTTTGGTGGCTGCTGGTTGCCTACGGTATTATTCAGGCCCTAGATGGTAACGTATTGGTGCCGATCTTGTTCTCGGAAGCGGTCAACCTTCACCCAGTGGCAATTATCGTGTCGGTGTTGGTATTTGGTGGTTTGTGGGGCTTTTGGGGGGTCTTTTTCGCCATCCCGTTGGCGACGCTGGTCAAGGCGGTATGGAATGCCCTCCCCTCTACGGAGTTGCAGTCGCAAGAGCAGATCGAAGAGTAGTGGGTGCCTGAATAAAACAGATGCAATATAGGAAAAAGCCGCGTTTGCGGCTTTTTTCATATTTGAAAATCTATTGTGTTTTCCTTGAGGTAAGCAAGCACTACTTCATGGTGATTCTTGGTCTTGAACTTATTGAAGACATGTTCAATCACACCATTTTCATCTATCAGGAAGCTAATACGGTGCAGGCCGTCGTATACTTTTCCCATAGAACTCCACCCTTGGAAAAAAATTATGAAGAAAATCTTGACTATTTTCAGAAAAGTCTTTCTTTAATAGTGGGTTAGATTAATATTTTCTCTTGTTCAACTACAAATATAGCAGTTGTCATAATTTTTTGTCAATTTGGCTCTATTTGCCGACTTTCCAAGTGAAAACCTGTCATAAAAACCTTAGGTAATGTATGACTTGATGCCACTAGTATATATGACAGAATCGCTTGGTGATCACACAAGTATGACTGAACCTGTAACTCATTTTTGGACATTTTCGCGTTAGAGTTGAGGCTCTAAGTCAGCAACTTTGGATAATCTGATCTTAGGTAAATATCCAATTCAAGCATGTCTAGCAAGTCGGAGGCTATTCATGCAGCAGGTTGACCCATATCTATATGAGGCAACTGTTGAAGACTTTAATTGAAGTTAAGCTTCATCAAGAGTAAATGGTATGACTTTGTTAGAGCCATCTAACACCTTTAATCAAGGAGTTAGGGTGAATACATCATGCCCAATTTCTCAATGCATTGTTTTGAAAGTTAAACTGCCAATGTACAGCCTCCCAAAAAAACTAACAACTCATGTTTACCAAACTAGGTACTCACTTCTGATGCAAATAATGCCCATTACGAAAGTCGTGCTTAGACCAAAGCAAAGGTTCTAAGCGTAATTGGCCCAGTATGAGAAAAGACAAATGTCGACCAAATACTCGCAAGTTATTGCTATATAAAGGCTTTTTACCGCTTCGCTTTGTGTGTTTTCATGCGTTATTCCATTATTTTCATGATCACGCTCATATGTCACTGGTTGCTGTTACTGTCTGGCTTTCTATACAATGCACACGGGGCGTAGCTCTTATTAAATAGTTAAATCAGTTGGCAAAATGCCACTACTGCTTCGAATAAAACAAGTAAAGGGAAATTAATAATAATGAAGTATTTAATTACAGCCGCAGGAGCAATGGTCTTGTTTGTCCTGTCAGGTTGCTCGTCGCTCATGAAGTCCGAGGGCGAAGTGCTCTATGAGCAATACAGGCAAGAACGAAACCCACAACAGAAGCACGTGTTGCTCAAACAATCGAGCGATGCGGGCTATCCGATGGGGCAAATCGAGTATGCCGAGTATATTTTCAAGGAAACATTCGACTTGGCCCTACACCAAGAGGCGATAGAAATTGGTAACGCACTGTATGGCCCCGAGTACCCCCGTGCGATGCGTATGCTCGATGCGAATAAGACCTACCTGAGCCAAAAAGGAAAAGCCTTAAATGGCGACAAGCCAATGGCCACTGAATTGTGTAGGCGTTATCTATCTTCTAGGGACAAACTTTCTGAAATAGCTTGTGACCATGCAATCGACATCGGCGCGGATGTTAACATGCAGGCGTATGGAACTTATCTGTATACGCGTGGAGGAAAACGCGACAAGGGCTTCAAGATATTAACCAAATCGGCTGAAGCAGGCGATGCAGGCTCACAATATGAACTTTACAATATTACCCGGCGCTCTGAAGGTTTCCTTGCGAATAAATGGTTAACAAAATCCGCAGAGAACGACTATGCCGATGCCCAGTACCAGCTCGGTATGAACTTGGTTAAAGGAAGGGGGGCAACATACCCAGAAGGAGTTGAGTGGTTGGAGAAAGCGGCAGCCAATGACCACAGAAAGGCGGCGGAGTATCTTAGGGAGAACGCACTATACATCAAGTTGCGCCCCAAAATTCAGGCAAATGATCCTGCGGCATTGTATGAGTATGGTAAGCATACTGTTAGAGCAAGTAATAACTACTCCCCGGCTGGTGGCGTGAAGCACATCAAAAAAGCCGCAGGGCTTGGCCACCAACCCGCGAAGGCGTTCCTCGCTGAACACCACCAAGAAATTAGTTATGACACTATCCTAAGTGGTAGTGATAGCGGGGCCCAGATCGACCTTGGTATACAATATTATCATGGAAGGGGCGTGTCCAAGAATGTTAACAAAGCGGAAGCATTGTTTAAGAAGGCATCGAAAGATGGCAACTCGATCGCAAGCCGAAACCTTGCCATCTTGTATGAAAAACGCGGGCAGTTCTCATCAGCCGTCGATCACTACCAGAAGGCGGGAAGACAAGGAGATGCTGATTCTTATAATGATGCAGCGGCCATGGTCTATGAGATCAAACACAATAGCTTTGGTTACAATGGTGCTTCCCGTGACATCCGTCAATATGTCGATAGAAACGGGGATAGATGGGTGGATTGGCTTCGTCAAGGGGCGAGAAGTGGCAGCCAAAAGGCAGCGGCTAACTTGAACTTATGGGCTAATTACCTCAATACGGCGTGTAGCAGCTTTACCTGTAGCATGACGGTTCCTACCCCAACCTTCTACCGTTGAACCACTGAAGGCACCATCGCCTAGTGCGGTGGTGCTCTTTAATTGTGACCAATTCCCAGCTTTCTAATCCAATACGAAATTAGTGCTGTTCTCATAGTACTAAAGTAACTGTGATGACATAAAAAATGTAAGTCAAATTACGTTCGAGTGTGATAAAGGTTCAAGCAAGACTAACAAACTTTGGGGCATAACTGTGCTATCTACGGGAATGAGTTTAAGGAGGATAACTTTCTAGCTGAAGTCTCCGTATTTGAGTTTGTATAGTAGTTGTCTTACTTGTTCATGCCCATTTACATCTTCGAGCAAGTCGCTTGGTTTACGCCCTGACAGTGCTGGAATGGGCGTCTGAAACCATTCTTCAACCAATGAATCACTACCAAACACTTCAAGCGCTAGTGTTCGAATGTCACTATGCTCGGACAAAAACGCTTCTTCCATACTGGCTAACCTTACAAATACATGTGATTCAAAAGTATACCTGAGAGATGCGTTTCTGGCACACTTCGGGGCAAAAACGAGTCTGCGATAAGTGAGGGAGGTTAGTTAGGTTATTCAAAGAGCATATCAGTCTGAAACTCAGCTTTCTTGTTATGCAGCCCCCTAGCTTCCAACCACGAGTAAAATCTACTTCTAGAAATCGAAACACCGCGTTCGTTTAGTTTTCTTAGGATTTCAGCTTTGGAGGTCTTGGTGTCGAGGAGGTTCAATATAAATGCCGTATGCTCATCAAGCCTGGACTTAACCTTCTGTCCCTTCTGCCGGCCAGATGATAGCCCTTTGGCCCTTCGTTTAGCGTGACCTGCTTTGGCTCGTTCAGAGCGTTTCTGAGCCTCTACAGCGCTGGCAAAAGACTGCCCAATAACTGTAAAAATGATTTCAGCATTATCAACGTTCTCAGAGTTAATGATGGTGTCGTTGTATGCTAAGTGCAGCTCACCGTATGAGGCTATTTGGCCGATAGCGCCGACCAACTCCATAACCTTGTGGCGACCCAGTCGAGTGATATCCGATACAATGATGCTTTGTTGAGAGGTAATGAGGGAAGATAACTTCCGCTCACTAAGTTCTGTCTTGGTGGCAGACACATGTTCTTCTATCCAATCCGATATTTGTATTCCACGTTTAGCGGCATACGCCTTGATAGCTTCTCTTTGCGATTCGCCATCGGCTCTTTGTGAATCTGATACTCGAATGTAGCCAATCATGCCTGCCCCCATGTTGAAGAGTTAATTGCTCATGGACGGTTATTTGCTGTTTAGGTAGTCCAATACAACTTCATGGTGATCTTTGGTCTTAAACTTGTTAAACACATGCTCAAGGTTGCCTGACTCGTCAATCAGGAAGCTTGTTCTTACAACGCCCATGTTTTCACGGCCCATGAACTTCTTGAGTTGCCAAACACCGTACTTCTCACACACTTCGTGTTCTTCATCGGCTAGTAGAGTGAAGTTTAGCTCTTGCTTGTTGATAAAGTTGGTCAGCTTTTTCGGGGTGTCTGGGCTTAAACCAAGCACAACAACGTTGTGGGCATCTAGTTCAGCTTTCGTGTCACGCAGTCCTTGAGCCTGAACGGTACAGCCAGGAGTTGAAGCGCGTGGGTAGAAGTAGAGCAGTACCTTCTTACCTTGAAGCTCAGAGAGCGTCACAGGGTTATTGTCTTGGTCATTCAGAGTGAAATCTGGTGCAGTTTGTCCGGCTTCGATTGCCATTGGTTTTGTCCTTACTTTCTCAATTAATTGTATTTGGCGTAGCGTTCTTCGCTACGTCCTTTTTAGAGCATTTTTATTACGTTAGAGTGTACACTTTTATCGAAAATTCAGTGTCCTGTCTAGTGATTACACTAAACAGGACGCTCTTACCTAAAATCTCCCTTGATAAGGTTATCTGGTCTTGCTTTGACGACTTTGTCCATCGCCTTCTCTCGCTGACTTTCGTGCAGCATCTCCATGAGTTCCTGAACCATTTTTATATGGCTTGCTGCTTGTTTGGCTAGAGCCTCTTCATGACTTCTAGCGAGGTTGAGGTACTCCTTTTTTTTCTTATTTGCTTGGGTCTTGTCGACTTTTAGCTGTTTCACTTCCGCCTGTAAAACATCAATAGGTGACTGGCTTAAATCATCTTGTGCTACACGAAACTCCAGTGACTTATTCTTCACCATATCCTGAACATCTTTATGCCTGCGCAATGCCCCAACAGAAAGCCCCGCTTCTTTCTCGACGCTAATGTTGTTGATTTTTAGCTTACCTTCTCGGGCTTTCTTCCTTAACTCTCGGTTTTCTGGACTGCCTTCCAACAGCCGCTCTAGGGCATTGATAAGCCTATTCTTAGTTGCTTGTGTCATGACGCAGTCACTCCGCAGGGTATCAGCAGGTCTTGAACTTCTTGAGGTATTACAACGGGGTCATAGCTGATATCTAAGTCTTTCATAATGCGTTCAGCAGCCGTGATTTTGATATACACTTCTGATGCTGTTTGAGGCGTTAATTCATCATGCTCAATGTCCCATAACATATGAATTTCAGCTTCCTTGCGCTTCGCTTCGGCAAAAACAGCATCGACAATATAGTCGTTCTTACAGTCCACACACTCTAATAGGTTGACTTGTGTACGTAGGCTACAACCTGTTGAAGTGCAGTAAACTCCGGGGGCGACGGCGTGAATGTGGCGCTTTTGATCTCGGATTTGCTTTTTCCAGTAGTTGAGCGAGAGCATGTCGTGATCGACTTTATCTTTAAACAGGTTACGCTCAGCCTTCATCATGTTTTTGGCAAACTCTTTGCCCTTGCCGCCAGCCACACGTTCTTTGTTCGCCAATTTCTTATAGATGCTTAGGTAGACTTGTGCTTGTTGGTCAATCCTTTCCTCATCAATGGCGTGAGCCAAGTTTTGTTTTTTCTTTCTGATTTTCTGGAATTTACTGGCGTTCTTAGCGTAGTGGCGTGTCATCGCCATCGATACATGGCTGAACTGCTGCTTGAGTTGGGGGAACGCACAAAGCTCGAAGCCGATCAGGTAGTAGGCAAACGAGCGCCGGAGCTGATGCCCTGTAAATGCATAGTCATCCCCCACACTAAACGAAAGGTTGGGGTCGGAAACTTTCAAATCGATGACATCGTCATTGGTTAGCGCGAGCTTTTCACCCAATGCATTATTAAACCAACTAACAAGATGTTTAGATAGGGGCCTTTTTTTGATAGCACTACAGCCCTCTTTTATCTTGTGGAAGAATGCTTGGCTATTAGGGTGACGTTTTCTTAGTGGCGAATGTAGCGCTTGCAGTATTTCGTAAGCCTTTTTCCCTACCTCAGTGGTGACAAACTCATCCTGTTTTGACTGAGAGCCTTTGGTGGTTTTTGATAGGTCTGCATGAATAACGTGAATGGTTTGCCCTGATATGGTTTCTGTTGTGAACCCATTTGCGGTATGTAGGTGAAAGGTTTCATCAGAGCGCATACCTGAGCGGGACATTAACGCCCAGAGGCAACCACCATTGAGTTGTTTAAATAATGATTGTGCCTCTTTAAGCCTGCTTACAACCCTGTTGCCAACTTTCAACCACCGCTCTGGGTGGAGTTTGTCAAAGTAATCAGATTGAAAGGTAGGTTTGTGCTTGTTGAGCAGTTCAAGCACCGACTCTTGTGTCGGGTGATTGAGTGCTAGAAAAGCAGCTTGAAAGGCTATTTTCTTTTCCCTCTCTCCTTTACTTGTAGAAGCTAAATTCCACCTGAGCCTGCCATTTTTGAGCTTTGCCTCATCGCTAACAAGGTATTTAGCATACCCTTGGTAGGCTTTGTCATGGTAGTCAGCAATGTAATCTGAAAGCTTGCCAAGCTCATCACGAATGGGGTATAGCTCGTTCACTAATGCTTCTGATTGTTGAAGTCCCAAATAGTACAGCCGCTGCGGGATAACCGTGTTCTGCTCATGCTCTTTATAGGCTAAACCAAAATCCGAGGCAGATAACGTTTTGGTCAGACTAACGTTAAAGGGTAGCCTCTTGGCTTCAATGTACAGTTTGTTGAGTGGTATATAGGTGAGTTTTCGTTCGAAGTCCAAATCGGTAACATCACCTAATATCCAAGTCTCTAACAGCTCAAAACTTAATAACTCAAAGCTATTATGGCCTTCATTCAGTAGCGCAGAGGCGACTTTCTTTAACCCAGTGATAGCCTGCACAATGCTCTCAAAAGAATAATCTTTGGGCGAAAGCCACATCATACTCAATGCTAGCGCCCGCAACTGGTTTGTTAGGTTGCGCTCCATCACCTTTCCGTCAAGAAAGAAGTCTAGAGTACTTGGTTTGGTCGCATTAGGTTCAAAGAAGGGTTGGAGCTGACGCCAAGCGTTGTTGTCCCCAATTTTACCTAGCGACTCACCAGTGACGCTAAAGCTAATATCTAGCAATTCAAGCTCATCCCACTCTCCCGATTTAATGGCAGGCTCTAACACATCCTTCAGGTAGTTTGTGTAGCCTCCAACATGATTTTGCGCGTCTATGAGGGCATCTTGTTGGCCAAGGTTGTACATAGGTAACTTTATCATGGCAGACTCCAAATTAACGGTGTAGGGCTAAAATGGCGTGATCCATCGATACCCGAGGGTGACGCCCGTTTTTGTTAAATAACGCCATTGCACCGTCGTACACATCCTTGCTGGCGCCATCGAGGGTAAACTCAAAAGCAGCGATTCTTTCATGGACTTCTTCTTGCGCGTTAGGGTACAGGTTTACTGCCTCCCTCAGCACATCTATGAAAGAGATAAGTTTATAGATGTGCTGAGGCTCATCGACGGCTTTGGCTGATTGGCATTTATGGCACATGTCGTATTCAGCACAAGGTAGCTGTAGCTTCATAGCGTTATTGGTTTCACGCTGGGTGTTTTTTCCACCTGCAATGTTTTGTTGTCCATTGCAATGAATGCCATTGGGGTTGGTTTTTGCCCTTTCTTCCTCTTGCACCTTTTTCCATTCATCATGCGTCAGCATTGTGATGCCAAGTTTGGCTGCAACTATCTCTTTTGCCAGCTCTAACCCCGTGTCTTCATCCAATAGCTCCATCACTTGTAGCGCTTGTGAAATGATGATTTTGTTGAGTCTTGGGTCACCATTGGCATAGTGTTTATCAACGGTTTGGAGAAGATTTTGCAGCAGGCTTTGAACGCCGCCAGCGCCACTTACGGAGTACACTTGGTTACTGGTCATTTCTCGCCAGCGGCTTGATTGCAGTGAAATGAAGTATTCGTTGGGTTCAATTGACCATGTATTCATTAGATGAGAGCTGATAGGGCTAATTCCGTCCCAGTCTTTAGGGGCTTGCCTATGGTTACTTCGCTTGAGCAGCAAACGCTCATAGTTTTTAGAGTCTTGTTTATCGGCTAACTCTGTGGCGAAGTGTTCTATATCTTCGATTAACGCCTTGTCAGCAGCAGGAACAGAGAAGTGGTGGCTCTCGCCATTGCGGTATTTGAACGACACACTGATGTTGCCCTCAGCGTCTTTATCCGAATACGTTAGCGGCAGTAAGATGCCTTTGAGTGGTAAGTCTGTGTAACACGATAAAATGCAGTAGGCTGCATTCTTTGCGCCTTTTGTGGCTATGAGTTTTGCGCACGGGCGAGAGATTTTACTGACTAAGACTCGGCCTAGCGTATTCTTTTCTGTTTTTAGCTCGATAACACGGTGGTTTCGATAGCTGTAAAACAACTCCTTAAACCATGGCAGGCAAGGTGCACGAGTGGGTGATAGTAGGTTTAGCTCCACCATTAGATGCTTGTTTACTTGTCGCAAATCGAACGAGCTACTTTTCTCCCCTTGGTTATTCAGCGTGAACAGTAACTCAGACCCTTCTTCGCCACCGCCATATAAAGCTGAAAGCGTTTCAAGGGTTTTAATAAACTTCACTCCGTCCCGTTTATCAACATCGAAGCCCTGGTTGATCAGTACCGCGTCTACTTCTTTATTTGCGCGTGGCTTAAAGCTCGTGACCTTTACCACCTTTAAGCTTTTATCTCGCTCATCAGTATGAATCGTGATTGGATGAGCGATGCTCTGTACGTCGCTATCGTTTAATGAGGTAAAAAAGCACATAAGGTGATAAGCCGCCCCCATCACCATGTTAAACGCGGCGGCAGGCTTTACCGATGTGCCCGTTTTACTCGGTCCATGGGTTTGGGTCTTGAGCGACGTTTTAATTGAAATGACTTCTTGGTAACCACCTAAGTCCACAACGACAGGCAACTCATCAGGCAGGCTAAGGTTTTCTTTTTTTGCCGCAATGAGCTGTGGGGCTAGGATGAAAAATAACTCACTCAACCGAGCAACAAGCACTTCTTCTTCAGCGTCGGAGTAACCCTTGATTGGTGTACTTTCGCCAGAGAACCCTCGGTGATGGGTTGCCCATGTGTCAGCGGGTAATCCACACCATGAAAGGGCGGTGCGAAGCGTTGTAGTTATTTGAGCTGCTGTGCTCTCTTGGATGCCCAGTTCATCACCGTGGCTCATCTCCCGTAACTTCTTTGAAGGGCTGTACATTTTTATGCGGTGCCGCAGTTCGCCATCATTCCCTGCGTATTTTAAATAACCAGCTTCAGAAAAGGGGTCAACGTTTACAGCGTCACAAAAGGCAATGAAGGGCTTTAATGCCTCGTAGATATTCGTGACGGTTGATGCCTTCCTGCCATTATCAACATACTGGTTGGCTTTTTTACAAAAGCTCCTTAAAAAAGGAATACGGCTGTCGATTTTGACATCATTGCTATCTGTACCAAGGTGTAACAGGTGTGATATATCAAACTCGGTTACCTTCCTGCTTCTGGCGGCCTTATAGGGGATGGTAAGGTGCAACGGAACCACATTCTTACTGTTTCTGACGTGCTTAACCGTCTTTGAGTTCTTCGCGAGTGGGCTTTTGGGCATACTACAGTCCTTTGTTGATCTTGTTATTTTTGCTCTCTGCAACCCGTAACTGCTCATCAAACTTATTCATGAACTTAATGTACTTTTCCGTCGTTGCGGTGCTTTCATGTCCCATTAGCGAGGCTAATTCGTCCATTAGGTACTCATAGGCAACCTGCCGCTCCCTAGACTCACACCAAAGCCAATGCGTGGCATAAGTTGATCGCAGGTCATGGATTCGGTAGTACCAGTCAGGCTCTATTGCCCGGATACGCTGTCGCAGTTCACTAAAATGTGCCTCTAGAGTTTTTACTGTGTATGGCCGTCCTTTATTGGAAAGAAAAAGGTAGTCAGTAGTGTCCTGTTCTTCTTTGGACCTAATCAACTCATTTCGTCGAGTCAGGTTCTTTTGTCGCTGGCTACATTCTTTGTATTGCTCTAATTCCTCATACAGTGCGATAGGGATTTCAATCGTGCGCTCCTTACTGCCCTTGGTACGTGTAATGGTCAATGGCACGACGTCTAATCCACTAAAGTCCTTACCACCAATATCGTGAGCAGGGAGGTGGGTGGCTTCATCAATCCTAAGCCCTGCCTCTTCACATAGTATCAGTATCAGGGAAGCAGCTTTTGGCAACGTATCAATGTGCTGGGAGAACAGTTCTTTATGATCTAACGACATAGGCTTCAATTTTTGATGAGCAGGCGTTTTATCGACTTTGGGGAACTCCTTCATGATGTTTGATATCTCATAGACTCGCGTTGTACCAGACTTAGTATGAGCAAGCATGTCATGCTGGTTGGTGCCATCTAGGTAAGCCTCAAACTTGGAGAAGTGTGTCAGGACATGTTCATCATCATTTTTGAGGTAACCGTGTTTCTGCATCCACTTATAAAACCCAATAACAGCACCCATATAGCTTCTTGCTGTGTTAAGCGAGTATGCTTCGTCCCCAGTTGCCTCCTTCCGAGATCGACAGTTTGCCAAAAGGTGCTGTGCAAATTGCCAAGGTGCGCCTTCTTCTTCATGCTTCGTCAGTGTTTTATAGGTTAGGTACTGAGGTGGTATCGGCTTCCCATCATCATCAACTTGAGATTTGTGGGTGGAGTCTAAATATCGAGTAAAGGCCAATAAGCCTTTGGCTATTGATTTGGTTTCTTTAATTTTTCCTTCACCGCTGAGTTTTGACACGAGGTAAAGAGATTGTGGATAAACAACACGCCCATCTGGTGCAAGGATAATATCGGTCTTCTTTAGGCGAGACTGTAAGCTGGATGGGGAAAGGTAGGGTGAGTGGGTCACTTCTCCAGAGTCACTATCGATGATCTCTGAGATTCTCAGTTTAGCTAATGTATCTACCTCTATGGAGAGCAATCGGTAGTCATCATAAACATCGTTTTCATCATGCTTTTCTATCACAAAACAACCCTCAATATGTTACCCACATATCAAAGGTAGACTGTCATGAAAAATTATCGAGGGTTTTTGTCATAAAAAATTTCTAAGGGTGAATGACTTTTTTCCCCAGACACCAAACTGGTCGGCGACTGAGTGATCTTCGTCTGACAATAGGGTGAAGTTTAGATTGTCACGTTCGATAAACTTCGGCAGGCGCTTAACTGCATCAATACTGATCCCGAGTACTTCAACATTGAAGGCATCAAGTTCCGCTTTGCTATCACGCAGGCCACATGCCTGAACGGTACAGCCGGGGGTCATGGCTTTCGGATAGAAATAGGCAAGAACTTTCTTGCCTTTGAAATCGGCCAGGCTAACCGGCTCGTCATTTTGGTTATGTAGTGTGAAGGCTGGCGCAGGCGTACCGGCGGTCAAAGTCTTCATAGTGGATTCCTTATTGATTATGGCCGACAAAAGTCACGTTGCCGCTGACCAGCAGATCTTGGCAAAGTGCTTCAAATTCTTCTTGTAAGCTCATTAGGTTACAGCCTTCAGGTAAATTTGTCCCGATTTGCAGCTGAAATCTATTAGGCGATCCGGTTTGTGTACTTTCTTGGGTGTGGGCGCTGAGCGAGGCGATATCGATGGCGCGCAAGGCGAGGAAGCCGGTAAATTGCTCTATCAGACCAGGGCTGTCATTGGCTTCAATGTGGAAGTCCGCGGTATAGGTAAAATGGCGATATTCATGCTTGGTTGTGCGCTTCATAACCGTTAGCAAGTCATGTTCGCTGGCCTTTAGCGGTAAGGTCGATTCAACCCGGGAGATGGCATTGGCTGAGCCCGAAAGTAACATTATAAGGGTGAACTCTTGACCAAACAGGGCCAGGCGGCTGTCAACAATGTTGCAGTCGCATTGGGTAATAAGCCGGGTGACGTCATCAGAAATTCCAGGGCGGTCTGTGCCAACCGCGGTAACGACGAGATAATGCTCCATATTTATCCATCACATTTTGAATACCTTCTGCATGTTAGCACAGACCCATGGTCCGCCAAGGGATATCTCCAGCAGATGCTAAATGTGGATAAATGCTTGTTTGGCCGTAGTGTTGTTTTACACCCCATGGAAGCGAAAAATAAGATGTAAAAGTGAGCTGTTGGCAGAGAGTTAGCCTTCACTGATTTACATACTTCTGTCTTGAGTTTACTGTAACTGAAACGTAGTATGGTTTTCTTGGCCGCTTGATAATTCGCTAAACCAGCATAAATTCATGATGAAGCCAGGATATATTTTTTCAGGGGAGATGGACATGTTTACAGGAAGCATGGTAGCGCTAATTACACCGCTTGATGAAGCTGGTGAAGTCGATTACGCCAGTTTGGCGTCACTTGTAGAATACCACATTGCCGCGGGCACCGATGCCATTGTTGCGGTTGGTACCACCGGAGAGTCAGCAACGTTGACCGTTGATGAGCATGTGAAGGTGGTATTGAAGACCCTGGAATATGCACAGGGTCGAATTCCGGTCATTGCAGGCACAGGGGCCAATGCGACTCATGAAGCCATCACCTTTAGTAAACTCTTTTCTGGCACTGGTGTTGCGGGCTGTTTGACGGTAACGCCGTACTATAATAAGCCAACACAGGAAGGCTTGTATCAGCATTTCAAAGCGATTGCAGAGGCGACAGATCTGCCTCAGATCCTATACAATGTGCCAGGGCGTACTGCTGTTGACTTGTTACCGGAGACGGTGGCCCGATTGGCGAAGATTGACAATATTGTTGGTATTAAGGATGCGACAGGGGATCTTTCTCGTGTGAAGATAACTCGGGAACTTTGTGGCGATGATTTTATCCAACTAAGCGGTGATGATGTCACTGGGTTGGATTTTGTGGCCGAGGGTGGTCACGGCGTGATCTCTGTAACAGCCAATATTGCGGCAGCGGATATGGCGCAAATGTTTAAGTTGGCCCTGTCCGGCCAAATTGAAGCGGCGAATGAGATCAATCAACGTTTGATGCCGCTTCATAAGCAATTGTTTGTTGAATCCAACCCTATCCCGGTAAAATGGGCGGCACATCAGCTTGGCCTCGTCTCGTATGGCACTCTTCGCCTGCCGTTGACTGAGCTGAACGAATCTGCCCAACCAGTAGTTGCCGAAGCACTCAAGGATGCGAACGTACTACTGTAATTTGCTAGAGCGTAGGAGCGCAGAAGCGTAATGAATTATAAGTATAAGCTGGTGGCGGCTGCCGTTGCGGTTGTTACACTGGCTGGCTGCTCTGATGGCGCGGAGCGCCGCCGTCAGGCAAACCAGGATTTTAATTACCTCGATACTCAGCAGCTAGAGAGCTGGACGTTGCCAAGTGATGCACAGTCTTCGCAAGTTAGCGACTATGCGATTCCGGCAGGGGAATATCAGGGAGCGATTGGTGCCGGGGTTGATATCCGTCCTCCGCAGCAAGTGCTTGCCTTGATCCCAGGGGCGCGAACGCTGCAAGACGCTGACGGTGTGACTTTGGTAATGGTCAAGCAGGAAGATCTTTCTGATGTTTGGTCGGTAACCCAAAAGTTGATCACTGAGCAGAACATCGGTTTGAGAAACCAGACGGCCAATACCATAGAAACCGACTGGATCAGCTGGAATAACGAAGATGAAGACACCGAGATCGGTAGTCGCTACCGTATCGAGAAATCGGCTGAAGCAGGGCGTTACAGCTACCGCATCATGTTGGTTGACTGGCGTGAAGGCGGTACTGAGCAAACTGTAAGCGTTGAGAACAAAGAGCGCTACAGTATTCTGATGACCAATCTGGTGACATCGCGTTTTGATGAGCGAGAGCGTGAGCAAGCACGTTTGCGTGCTCAGGAGCTGGTGAAACAGATCCCGATTTCAATGGGCCAAGATCGCAGCGGTCTACCGGTGATCATTGCCCGTGCACCGTACAATGTGTTCTGGGAACGTCTACCTGACGTCTTGGGGCAACTGGGCTTTACCGTGGAAGGTCGTAACCGTTCACAAGGTGTGGTTGAGGTACAGTTCAAGTCTCCGGATGATGAGTTTTGGGACGATCTGGGTACGCAGCCGGTTGAACTTGATAACCGTGCTTATAATTTACAGCTAGGTGACTTGGGTAACCGTACGTCTATCAGTATTACCGATACCGATGGCAAGCCTGTTACCGAGCAAGCGCTGAACAGCCTTGCGCCAGTTATGGCAGCCGCTATTGAGCGAGCCAATCAAGGCTAAGCGATAAAATAGTGGCAATAAAAAACGCAGCTGATTTATCAGCTGCGTTTTTTTATGTTCTTTATAAGCGATTTTAATTACTCAGCGGCTTGTAGGGAGGGCGCTGGTTATTTCACTTCTTCGCCTTTGGCCTGCATATCTGCATGGTAAGAAGAGCGAACAAATGGGCCACAAGCGGCATGGGTAAACCCAAGCTCAAGGGCGATCTCTTTTAGCTCATCGAACTCTGAAGGCGGCACATAGCGCTCAACCGGAAGGTGGTGGCGGCTTGGTGCCAGGTACTGGCCCAGTGTCAGCATGGTTACACCATGGGCACGCAGATCTTTCAGTACTTGGACGATCTCTTCTTTGGTTTCGCCCAACCCCATCATCACGCCAGACTTGGTAGGCACTTCAGGGTGCATTTCCTTGAACTTCTTCAGCAAATCCAACGACCACTGGTAGTTAGCGCCTGGCCGTGCCTTACGGTACAGACGGGGTGCTGTTTCCAGGTTGTGGTTGAATACGTCTGGCGGACTGTCGCGAAGGATATCCAGCGCGCGATCCATACGGCCACGGAAATCAGGGACTAGCGTCTCGATCTTTATTTCTGGATTTAGGGCGCGGATTTCACGAGTACAATCGGCAAAATGCTGGGCACCGCCATCTCGAAGATCATCACGGTCAACTGAAGTGACAACGACATAGCGCAGATTCATGTCTGCGATGGTTTTAGCCAGGTGCTGTGGTTCTTCGGCGCTTGGCGGCAACGGGCGGCCATGGGCAACATCGCAGAAAGGACAACGACGTGTACAAATTGCACCGAGGATCATAAAGGTCGCCGTACCGTGGTTGAAACACTCGGCCAGGTTCGGGCAAGAGGCTTCTTCACAGACTGAGTGCAGCTTGTTTTTACGCATTGCTGATTTAATATCTTGGATACGTTTGCTGTCTGAAGGCAGTTTTATCTTCATCCATTCAGGTTTACGCAGCACTTCTTTCGGCGCTTCCTCAACCTCTACATTGCGAGTAGGGATGAGGGCCATTTTGTCGGCATCACGGTATTTGACACCTTTTTCAATTTTGATTGGTTTACTCATGAATTGCTTTCCGTTTTCCACTCAATGCTCTGGTAATCGAGCAGGTTGACTAACTCTTCTACGAGTACTGGCTGAATTTCCTCTAGTTCAGAAGGCCCATTCAATAACGCGGTTTGCGTCATTTCCATCCCAGCATAACCGCATGGATTGATGCGTAGGAAAGGTGCCAGATCCATATTGATATTGAGTGCCAGACCGTGAAAAGAGCAACCACGTCTAATGCGTAATCCGAGTGAGCATATCTTCTGACCGGAGACATAGACACCTGGCGCATCAGGACGGGCATTGGACTCAATCCCGAAATGGGAAAGGGTCTTGATGATAGTATTTTCTATATGCGTGACAAGATCGCGCACACCCATTTTTTTCCGACGTAAGTCAATGAGGATATAGGCAACCAATTGGCCTGGCCCGTGAAAGGTGACCTGGCCACCGCGGTCGCTTTGCACCACAGGGATATCCCCTGTGTTGAGCAGGTGCTCAGCTTTGCCTGCCTGGCCTTGGGTAAACACGGGATTGTGCTCAACCAACCAAACTTCGTCCGTGGTTTCCGGGCTACGTTCGTCGGTGAACTTATGCATGGACTGCCAAATAGGTTGATAGTCTTGGCGGCCGAGGTTGCGAATTATAATCTTATCTTGCAATGTCACACCCTTTTAGTCGTTTGACGAAGCCGGAACAACTGATACCCCTATATGGGGCCTCAATACCAATGGGTATTATAAAACTTGGCGGCTGAATTTACAGCCGCCAATTTTGTAGGGGAATTGAGAGGTGCTTACAGCACAACGCGGACAATGTCGATTTCACCTAACTCTTTGTACAGAGTTTCTACCTGTTCAATAGAGGTTGCTGTGATTGACACAGACACGGCACTGTAGGTCCCTTTGCCACTTGGCTTGACGTTCGGGGTGTAGTCACCCGGTGCGTGACGCTGGATCACGCCAACAACCAGATCTGGGAGCTCAGGTTTGTTGTAACCCATTACCTTGTAAGTGAACTTACAAGGAAACTCTAGAAGATCTTTTAGTTTTGGCTGCTCTTGCTGCTGCATGCTGAACTCCGAGTATTTTGCATTCATTTTGCGATGTTAGCCGAGCATATTAATGGGTATGTGGCTTTTTCACAAGCCATCTGGTGTCTTCGGTATAGGCAGGAAAAAAAAGAGGCAACCTTAGGTTGCCTCTTCTCTTTATTTATCGGTATGTTATACCGCGCTTAGCTTAACCAGCCCTTGAACAGTAGCATGATGTAATCAATCAGGCGGCTGAACATACTGCCTTCGTTGATATCATCCAACGCCAGCAGCGGGTATTCGGCAATATCTTCGTCGCCGACACGGTAGTAGAGCTTACCAACCACATCGCCTTTTTGGATTGGCGCTTTCAGCTCTTTTTCCAGCACGAAGCTTGCCGTTAGATCTTTGGTTTGGCCACGTGGCAGGGTTACGAAGGTATCTTCGCTCACGCCCAGTGACACTTCAGCCTTGTCGCCCATCCATACTTTTTCAGTCACAAATGTCTCGTTTGCTTTATGCGGAGACACGGTTTCGAAGAAGCGGAAGCCGTAGTTCAGTAGCTTTTTGCTTTCAGCCTTACGGGCATTAGGGTTGCTGGTGCCCATAACAACGGAAACAAGGCGCATTTGACCTTCGGTCGCAGTACTTACCAAGCTGTAACCTGCATTGTTTGTGTGGCCAGTTTTCAGGCCATCAACGTTGAGGCTCTTGTCCCAAAGAAGGCTGTTACGGTTGTATTGGGTGATACCGTTATAAGTGAAAGATTTCTCTTTGTAGATAGCAAACTCATCGGGAACATCACGGATAAGCCCCTGAGCAAGCAGTGCCATGTCATACGGCGTCGTGTAGAGATCTGGATTATCCAGGCCGTGGACATTGGCAAAATGGGTCGAGTCCATACCGAGGGTCTTGGCCCAGGCATTCATCAGGTCAACGAAAGAGCTTTCCGAACCTGCTACATGCTCAGCCATTGCAACACACGCGTCGTTACCTGATTGGATGATGATGCCACGGTTAAGGTCAGCAACTTTTACTTCGCTACCGACTTCGATGAACATTTTAGACGATCCCGGGAAGTTCTTGGCCCAGGCATTTTTGCTGATCACCACGGTGTCATCCATGTTGATATTGCCACGGTTAACTTCTTGGCCGATGACATAACTGGTCATCATTTTGGTCAAGCTGGCTGGTGGGATCTGATCGTATTCTTTATTGCCAGCCAGGATCTTGCCTGAATGAAAGTCCATAAGGACATAGCCCTTGGCAGCAATCTGAGGGGCTTCAGGCACTACAGCTGGGGCAGCCGCTGCTGATGCTGAAGCCAGCAAGGTTGCTGAAATAGCAACAGAGCGAAAAAGTGCAGCAGATTTTTTCATGTTGGTTGTAACTTAATTTGTCTAATGTAAAAAACTTCACACACTATATCAGATTGTCAATATGAGACCAGTCTTGGACTCGGATATGTTGTGCGGCAAGGCGACTCTTGGCGAATCTTGACATTATACCAAGTTGTATAATCGTCTGGACGATGAAACAGCTTGGTATAACCAGAGTCAATAAAGCCAAAGTCAAAAAAATACCAGAGTAGTGGTTCGCTCTGGCATTTATTTATGACTGTGAGTTAGGATTTTGGTTCCAACTCGCGTTTAGATGTGATGATGAAGGCCTGTGGATACTGCCCGGCTTTGGCTTTATCACGTTGGCTGGTCGCTTCGTCGCGGTCGATGTAAGGCCCGAGACGTAGGCGGTAAATTTCAGCAGAGTCCGCTTTTTTCAAATCAACGGCGGTATCGAAGTCTTGCTCCAGCTGCTTGGCGATTTGTTCGGCCTTGCCTGCATCGGTGACTGCTGCCAGTTGGACAAAGTAAAGGTTGGGGTTGGCACTTTGCCATTCGTTCGGGTTGTCGGGTTTCGCGACTTGGATCAACTCGATTTTGACTGGTGCGGTGCCGTGTTTGATAACATCCAGCCGTGCCGCCGCTGCCATGCTAAGGTCGATAATTCGCCCGTCGTGGAAAGGACCACGGTCATTAACCCGGACAATCGCGCTCTTACCGTTGTTGGTATTCGTCACTTTGACATAGCTCGGTAGCGGCAGTGTTTTATGCGCCGCTGTCATCGAGTACATGTCGTAGATCTCACCGTTGGAGGTTTTGTGGCCGTGGAATTTCTTGCCGTACCATGAGGCATTACCTTGTTCGGCGAATGGCTGCTCACCCTGCACAATTTTGTAGCGCTTTCCGCGTAGCGTGTAATCCTTGTTACCAGCCAGGCTATGGGGCTCATAGCGCGGTTGAGCGTCTTCAATATGATCCAGTGTTGGGGATGACTCCGGTGCGACATCGTCAGCCAGATCGTAGCGCTCGGTATTGGGTGCCGAGCTACATCCCGCAAGGATAAGAACAAGGAATAAGGATGATATGCGCATTTAGGTCGCCTTGGACAACATTTTTCTGTGGGTATGGATAGACATCAGGATCCCGAAACCGGCCATCAAGGTGACCATGGAGGTGCCCCCGTAACTGACCAGCGGTAGGGGAACCCCTACGACCGGCAATAATCCGCTGACCATCCCGATGTTTACGAAAATATAGACAAAAAAGCTCAATACAATACTACCTGCCATCATTCGACCGAACGCAGTTTGGGCCCGGCTGGCAAGGAGCAAACCCCGGCCGATAATAAACAGATAGATAGCCAACAGGCAAAGCACACCTATCAGCCCCCATTCCTCTGCGATCACCGCGAAGATGAAATCGGTGTGTCGCTCTGGCAGAAACTCAAGCTGGGACTGGGTGCCTTGCAGCCACCCCTTGCCGGAAAGGCCGCCGGAGCCGATTGCAATTTTTGACTGGATGATATGGTAGCCAGCGCCAAGTGGATCGGACTCAGGGTTGAACAGGGTCAATACCCGAGTGCGTTGGTAGTCACGCATCAGGAAAATCCACAGTACCGGGATGAAAGCCCCAACCAGAACACCGGCAGCCCCGATGATTCTCCAGCTCATACCGGAGAGGAACAGCACAAAGACTCCAGACGCTGCGATCAGGATCGAGGTACCCAGATCGGGTTGCTTGGCAATTAAGATGGTTGGGACAAACACCATCACCAGAGCGATAACAATATTCTTCAGGCTCGGTGGCAGTGGGTTGTTACCGATAAAGCGCGCTACCATCAGGGGGACTGCCAGTTTAATCAGCTCTGAGGGCTGGAAGCGGACAAAACCCAGGTTCAGCCAGCGCTGGGCACCTTTGGATGACTCACCAAAAAACAATACGCCAAGCAGCAGGACTAAGCCGACTCCAAATAAATAAGGCGCCCAGGTTTCATAATGGCGTGGGGAGATCTGGGCCAGGATGAACATGATCCCTAATGACAACACCATACGCATCGCCTGGCGCTCCATCATGGCGATTTCCTGTCCGCTGGCACTGTACATTACCATCAGGGCAAAGCCCATGAGAGCAAGGATCCCCATCAGAAGCGGAAAGTCCAGATGTAGGCGGTCACTCAAGCTCCGCTTGTTGCCTGTGGCGGCCATGATACTCATTGTGATACCTCGGCTATTTTCTTGTCGACTAGCTCTACCAGCGGATCGGGCGTTTCCGGTTTGAGCAACATGTGGTCAAAGATCCTGCGGGCGACCGGGCCACCGTTGGAAGAGCCACCACCGGCGTTTTCCAGTACCATGGATACGACCACTTCTGGCTTCTCAAATGGGGCAAAGGCTGTGAACAAAGCATGATCGCGCAAGTGCTCTTCCAGCTCTTCGGCGTTGTATTCCTGATCTTCGGCCAAACCAAAGACCTGAGCAGAGCCTGATTTACCACCGGCTTTGTATTCACTGCCGTAGAATGACCGGCGTGCCGTACCACGAACGCCATGAAGTACCCGGTACATGCCTTCTTTGGCTACTTGCCAATTCTTCGGATCGACATTATCAATGGGTGGGAAGTCCTCGTACTGAGCGGGCTTTTCCACATCATCATCAATGATGTCTTTTAGCAGGTGCGGAGCTTGTACTCGGCCGTCATTGACCAGTACCGTGGTGGCTTTGGCTATTTGCAACGGTGTCGCGGTCCAATACCCTTGGCCGATCCCAACGGGAATGGTATCCCCCTGATACCAAGGCTGGCGGAAACGGGCTTGCTTCCATTCACGGGTTGGCATATTGGCCTTGCTCTCTTCATGAATATCGATACCGGTGTATTCACCGAAACCGAAGCGGCTCATCCAGTCGGATAGGCGATCAATGCCCATGTCATAGGCGACTTGGTAGAAGAAGGTATCGACCGATTCTTCTATCGCTTTGTAAATATTGACCTTGCCGTGCCCCCAGCGCAGCCAGTCACGGAACGGGCGGCTGTTGGAGTTAGGGATCCGCCAGTAGCCAGGATCGTTGCGGGTTGTGCGAGTGGTGATCACCCCTTCGCTTAGGGCGGCAACCGCAATCATCGGCTTAATCGTCGAGGCTGGCGGATAGATCCCGAGGGTAACCCGGTTGACCAGCGGACGATTTTTATCATTCAGTAATGCCCGATACTGGGGACCGGAAATGCCATGGACAAACAGGTTAGGGTCATAGCTTGGGCTCGAGACCATCGCTAACACTGACGAGTCACTCGGATCCATAACAATGACTGAGCCACGTTTGTACTTGATTTGCTCTTCCCCCGTATCTGGGTCGAGCTTGCGTTCGGTCAGTAGTTCTTTGACATAGAGCTGGAGCTCAATGTCGATATTGAGTTTGATGTCGTTGCCAGGAATTGGCGGGACATATTTCAGGGTGCGGATGATCCGCCCACGGCTGTTGACTTCGACTTCCTGGTAGCCGGAGGTACCGTGCAGCATATCTTCGTAATAGCGCTCAACACCCAGCTTGCCGATATCTCGGGTTGCTTTGTAATTGTTTATTTTCTCGTCGCGCTCAAGGCGCTGGAGATCTCGGTCGTTGATTTTCGCAACATAGCCCAGTACATGGGTCAGGGCTTCACCGTAAGGGTAATGCCGTTTCAGGTAGGCTTTGACTTCGACGCCAGGGAAACGGTGTTGGTTGACCGAAAATAGCGCGACCTGCTCTTCGGTGAGCTGGTTGAGGATTGGAACCGATTTGAAGCGTCGGGTGCGACGGCGCTCGCGCTCGAAGCGTTCGATCTGCTCGTCGGTGACGCCCATCAATGTCTTGAGGCGATCGAAGGTATCTTGCCTGTCAGGCACTTTTTCCGAGGTGATTTCAAGTGAATATACCGGGCGGTTCTCGGCAAGGAGAATACCGTTACGATCATAGATCAGGCCGCGGTTAGGGGCGACAGGAACAATTTTGATCCGGTTATCGTTCGACCGTGTCTGGTAGTCTTCGTGCTCTTGGATCTGGATGTGATATAGGTTAGTGAGCAGAATACCGACCAGCACGACGATGCCGATAAATGAGACAAGAGCCCGGCGAAAGAATAACGCCGACTCAGCCCGGTGGTCGCGGATCTGCGTTCGCTTTTGTCTCATTGCCCATTATTCCCTATGGTACGGGTGGTTCGCTGTGATGCTCCACGCACGGTAAAGGCTTTCGGCCATGACAACACGCACCAATGGATGGGGTAAAGTCAGTGGCGACAGTGACCAGCTTTGATCGGCCGCTGCCTTACAAGCCGGTGCCAAGCCTTCCGGACCGCCGATCAGGATAGACACATCTCGGCCATCCAATTTCCAGCTTTCCATTTGATCGGCCAATTGCTCGGTATCCCAGCGCTTGCCCGGGATATCCAAGGTGACAATACGGTTCCCTTTTGGCACCGCGGCCAGCATCGCCTCGCCTTCTTTTTGCAAGATACGAGCGATATCGGCATTTTTACCGCGCTTGCCAGCTGTGATTTCAACCAGCTCGAGCGGCATGTCTTTTGGGAAACGGCGGCTATATTCTTTGTAGCCTTCCTCGACCCATTTCGGCATCTTGGTGCCGACAGCAATTAGTTGAAGCTTCATTGTCGGTTAGCCCCAAAGCTTCTCCAGTTGGTAAAGGTTACGTGCATCTTCTTGCATGATATGTAGCATGACACTGCCCATATCAACGATTACCCACTCACCGTCTTCTTCGCCGCTGATCCCAAATGGCGGGTAATCAATTAGCTTCGATTCCTTGTTAACGTGATCGGCAATCGAGGCTACGTGGCGGTTTGAGGTACCAGTGCAAAGCACCATGAAATCAGTGATGCTGGATTTACCGCGAACATCTAGGGTAATGATGTCCTGTGCTTTGATGTCATCTACTTTATCAACAATAAAATCGTGTAGTTCTTGAACCTGCAAAAGGGGATCCTCTTTTGTGTATTTGGTGTCATTACTGTAGACCCAGATAGTGCTGGGTCCCAATGTAGCGGCGCAGTATACCATGCTCAAGCTTGTCGATGACAAGTTGGCAGTAACTTTACATAGCCTGCGCCTAACTTGTGCCGGATGGCTAAAATTTACCCGGTATAGCGGTCGTCACACCGCACATTTCGGCACACAGGGCCGATAGGGCATCCCATGGCTGGTAGTCAAAGTCGGTTTTTACCCGCAACTCCAGTTCAGCCAGTTGCCGGAGCAGTCTGATTATCGTGGGTAGTGGCAAACGGTGTAGCGCGCCAATGTACACTTCCCGCCGGCTTTGCCAAATCCGAAAGTTCTCGAAGATATTGTTGAGCGAGGTGCCCTTGCTACCCATTTCCTGCATTTTATACAGCTGGGTCAGTTCGCGCTGTAAAGTACGTAACAAGATCACCGCTTCAACACCTTCGCCCTGCAACTGGCGCAATACACGCTGGCTGCGCTTGGCTTGGCCTGCCAATACGGCGTCAAGTAATTGGAATGGGGTGTAGTGGTTATGGCGGCTCAGTGCGTCTTCAAGGCGGATGATAGTCAGGTCGCCATCAGGGTAGAGCAGCACCAGCTTTTGCAGGCTCTGGGCCAAGGCTAGCAGGTTGCCCTCATGCCACTGGGCCAGTAGTTGTACCGACTCATGATCCGGCTTCAGCCCAAGCTGCTGGCAGCGTCTCTGAATAAACCGCGGCAGATGGCGGGCATCGGGGGTGTTGCAGGGAATATACAGCCCTTGTGCGTCAAGCGCCTTGAACCACTTGGTGCTTTCCTGCTTTTTGTTGAGGCGGGGCCCCTGGATCAGCAGCAAGATGTCCTCGTGCAGAACGTCAATCACTTCCTGGAACGACTTGACCTGCTGGGCATTGAGGCCGTTTTCTGGTAGTTCCAACTCAATGATCTGGCGAGCAGAAAATAGACTCATGGCCTGGCAGCAGTCGAGCACTGTATTCCAATCCAGTTGGGCGTCGATCGTAAAGCTGTGGCGTTCATCAAAACCCGCTTGCTGGGCTGCCTGCTTGATGTGGTTACTTGATTCGAGTTTGAGCAGCGGTTCATTACCGCATAGCAGGTAGGCTTGGCGCAGCCCTTTACTTAACTGCTGCGCCAGTTGTTCCGGGAAAATCCTCATTGCGCCGTTTCAACCTGCTCAATCTGCACATCTTGCATTGTCGCCTGGTTGGCATTGTCGCTCGCAGGATCGCTCTCGGCTTTGATGTCCAAGCCAAGATCTGTGGTGATGCGTTCCTCATTGCTGTCGGCGTTCTTGCTTTGTTCCAGCAGGGCTTGTAACTCTTCTTCTTCCATCTGGTTGAAGACTGCTGTCAGGCGGGCTAGCTGACGCATGATCTGCTTGGCGGCCTGCTCGCGCATTTCTTGCTCTATCATGTCGCGCTCGACAGATTTTGCCAGTGCTGTCAGTGGGTTATCAAGGAACGTACGGTTGACGCGGGTGGTAAACGTCTGGCTGCCTTTTTCTGGCACCACAATACGGTAGCGTACGGTATAGGTTAGCTCGTATTCGGCAGCACGAGCATTTTGGTACAGCGACAGGGTGCGCTCACCGGTCGATTCGCTGATCAAATGCAGGTTCGGCACTTTACTTGACGGTGCAACGGGCTCGATACCGTGCAGTTGGAATTGTGACTTTACCTGACGGTGTAGCTGGCCGTATCGGTCAAAACTGGTCAGAGAAAGCTTGGCAATGTCGTCGGGCAACATATAGTTACCACGGAGGTGAAAACCGCAAGATGCAGTTGCCAGCGCCATGAGGACAACAAAGAAGGTTCGGATAATGCTTTTTGGAGAAATGAAAGCTCTCACCGAGTCTGCTCCATGAAAAAAAGTGAAAACTGACCGGCTGACGTGGATGGTTCTAGTTAGGGTGTGTGAGCCGGATTAAACTGTGGCTCCAAACTGGAGCCACAGGTTAGGCACTAGGAAATTGCTTTAGTTCGATGCGAAATTAATTCGCAACGATGTTCAGCAGTTTGCCCGGTACATAAATCACTTTACGAATGGTTTTTTCGTTTGTGAATTTGGTCACGCCTTCATCGGCCATCGCCAAGGCTTCGACTTGCTCTTTGGTTGAGTCTGCCGCAACCGTTAGTTTAGCGCGAAGTTTACCGTTCACCTGTACGATGATCAGTTTTTCGTCTTCAACCATGGCTTTGTCGTCGGCAACTGGCCACTGTGCGTCATCGATGTTGCTCTCGCCCAGCGTTTCCCACATTTCGAAACAGATATGCGGTGTCATTGGGTATAGCATACGAACGATAGCTTTCAGGGCTTCGTCAAGTAGGGCACGGTCTTGTGCTGATTCTTGAGAGGCTTTAGCCAGCTTGTTCATCAACTCCATGATAGCGGCAATTGCGGTGTTGAACGTTTGGCGGCGGCCAATATCGTCACCCACTTTAGCAATTGTTTTGTGCACATCACGGCGTAGGGCTTTCTGATCGGAAGACAATGCCGCTACATCGACAGCGTCCGCTGCACCATTGCTCGCATGTTCGTTAACCAGTTTCCACACACGTTTCAGGAAGCGGTTGGCACCTTCAACACCAGACTCTTGCCACTCAAGTGTCATGTCTGCAGGTGATGCAAACATCATGAATAGACGGACGGTATCTGCACCGTATTTGTCTACCATCTCTTGTGGGTCGATACCGTTGTTTTTCGACTTAGACATTTTGATCATGCCTGAGTGAGTTACATCGCGGCCTTTGTCATCGGTCGCTTTTTCAATGCGGCCTTTGTTGTCACGCTCGATTTCAACGTCAGTTGGTGCGATCCACTCTTTAGTGCCTTTATCGTTAGTGTGGTAGAAAGCATCGGCCAGTACCATACCTTGACATAGCAGCTGCTTGAACGGCTCGTCTGAGGTTACGTAACCTGCGTCACGTAGCAATTTGTGGAAGAAGCGCGAGTACAATAGGTGCATACAAGCGTGCTCGATACCACCAATGTACTGATCGACGGGTAGCCAGTAGTTCGCTTTTTCTGGATCTAGAATGTCGTCAGCCTGTGGTGAACAGTAACGCGCGTAGTACCAAGACGATTCCATGAACGTATCGAAGGTATCTGTTTCACGCAGTGCCGGCTCGCCGTTAAAGGTGGTTTTTGCCCACTCTTTATCCGCTTTTATTGGGCTGGTTACGCCGTCCATGACCACGTCTTCCGGTAGGATTACCGGTAGCTGGTCGGCTGGAACAGGGCGAACTTCACCGTCTTCAGTGGTTACCATTGGGATTGGAGCGCCCCAGTAACGCTGACGAGAGACACCCCAGTCACGTAGACGGAAGTTTACGGTCTTCTTACCTTTACCTTCCGCTTCAAGTTTCGCTGCAATAGCATCGAATGCTGCTTGGAAGCCCAGGCCGTCGAATTCACCAGAATCAAACAGAACGCCCTTCTCGGTGTAAGCCACTTCAGATACGTCTAGCTCGCTGCCGTCTTCAGGCTTGATCACAGGGATGATGTCTAGGCTGTACTTAGTCGCGAATTCGTAGTCACGTTGATCGTGAGCTGGAACCGCCATTACCGCACCTGTGCCGTAATCCATCAGTACGAAGTTCGCTACGAATACCGGTACTTCACGGCCGTTAAGTGGGTGGATAGCTGTTAGGCCGGTATCCATCCCTTTCTTTTCCATGGTTGCCAGTTCAGCTTCAGCAACCTTGGTGTTACGGCATTCTTCAACGAAAGCCGCTAGCTCTGGGTTATTCTGAGCGGCTTTCTCTGCAAGAGGGTGACCAGCAGCGATACCTACGTAAGATACGCCCATAAGCGTGTCTGGGCGCGTTGTGTAGACTTCCAGTGGCGCTTCTTCACCGTTAACAGCGAAAGATAGCTCAACACCTTCAGAGCGGCCGATCCAGTTACGCTGCATGGTTTTCACCATATCAGGCCAACCTTCAAGGTTGTCTAGGTCATCAAGCAGCTCTTGAGCGTATTCAGTGATCTTAATGAACCACTGAGGGATTTTCTTTTGTTCTACCGGCGTATCACAACGCCAGCAGCAACCATCTTCAACCTGCTCGTTAGCCAGTACGGTCTGGTCATTCGGACACCAGTTTACTGAAGAGGTCTTCTTGTATACCAAGCCTTTTTCGTAAAGCTTAGTGAAGAACTCTTGCTCCCAGCGGTAGTACTCAGGTGTACAGGTTGCGAATTCACGGTCCCAGTCGTAGCCGAAGCCCAGCAGTTTTAGCTGGTTCTTCATGTATTCGATGTTCTCGTATGTCCAAGGCGCTGGCGCAGTCTTGTTCTTAACCGCGGCATTTTCAGCCGGTAGACCGAATGCATCCCAACCGATTGGTTGCATCACGTTCTTGCCTTGTAGGCGTTGGTAACGAGAGATCACATCACCGATGGTGTAGTTACGCACGTGACCCATGTGCAGTCGACCACTTGGGTACGGGAACATGGAGAGACAGTAGAATTTTTCTTTATTAGGGTCTTCACTTACAACAAAGGTCTTTTTGTTGTCCCAATGTTCTTGAACTTTCTGTTCAATGTCCTGTGGACGATATTGTTCTTGCATCGATGACATCCGGGATTTTGTGAGTTGAGTACAAACACATTCAATATAATCGACATAGAATAACTAAAGGTAAAGGTGTCAACAATAGCTGAAACCACTTCGGGGACGAATTGTTGGCCTATATTGGTGCCAATTACGCAGAAGGCAGGCGGATGCCGGTGAATTAGCGGATAGGAGGTGACCTATGACAACAAAGAAAACGGATTATGAGGGGCTACTCGAGCAAGTCACAGAAACCCTCAAGCACAGTCCTGATGAGCTAAAACACTGGGCAGAAGTGACGGAAAAGTACCGTCAAGCGGCCAGTGACATGACCAAAGACGAGCTGGCATTGATTTCTGCATACCTCAAACGGGATTTGCAGGAGTTCGGCCAGAATGCTGACGAGAGCCCGGCGCCGTTCAGCGACAGCCCATTCTACCGGGTCGTGAAAGAGACGATTTGGGAAGGACTTGCCGAGGCAACGGACAAAACCCAGATTGAGTGGCATGAGGTGATGGATGATCTCAAGCATCAAGGGGTCTATGAAGCTGGTGAGATGGTTGGTCTGGGGCATTTGGTGTGCGAAAAATGCGGCCACGATGAGGTCATCACTCATGTTAAAGAGATTTCGCCTTGCCTCAAATGCGGCCATAACCGCTTTACCCGCAAGCCGCTGTCGCCTTAGGCCGTATATTTACTGACATGAAGTCAACAAAAACGGGCTGAAAGGGCCCGTTTATTTGTCGTAGATGACTCTGATAGGCGCAGAGTATTACTCTATAGGCTCTACTGTCTCAACCACAACGGTTGTCGGTGCCAGTTCTGGGAGTTGAGCAGGGACGGCTGCCGAAGGTTGAGAGGCTCCTTGGATCGGCGTGACACTGAATTTTTGACCAGCAATGGCAGCTTCCACCATCATTCCACCTTTGGCAGCAGTGAAGACGGCCACACCGTTGGTGTAGTCGGCATCGATAAATTTATCCCCGGCACTGGCACGAAAGCCTGACGTGCCAGCATTGGCTTGGGCGCCCTCGGTCAAAGCCACCGCAGAGGCTGAGGCATCAAGCTCGAAATTACCGTTCATGAAACGCTCGTAAGCTCGTTTGTCCTGGAAGAAGATAATCTCGCTGTACGATTGACCACCAAACTGCAAACCGAAAGACACTTGGTATAACTTGGCATGGCCGGTGATATCGCCATTTTTGAAGACGGTGCCGCTGCCATAGGCGCCACCGACCCAGAATCCGCCTTTACCGACAGAAGGAAAAACCGCATAGCCATAAGCGGTGTGGAAAAAGGGCTGGGTTTGCGAAGCGGCTTGGAACTGGGTGAGGGCCGCTTGGGTCTCAAGACTTTCTTTGGCTACCGAGCCTGTTGCCACGCAAAGCATCGCGACGCTGTATAGCATGGCAAAGAGTTTGTTGATCGATTTCATTGGCATTCCCCAAATAGACATTGTGCTGTTGTTATTCCAAGCTTTTGATCGGTACGGGCTGTACGTACACAGCGCTTTGGCGAACTCTAATATACACCACTTGGTTATCTGTCCAATATATTAACAAGGTGAATGAAAAGGCGAAGGGGTTACCTTCGCCTTTCGGGGGAATTGTCAGCGTTGATTCAGCGTTATGCTGGCTAGCCGTTAGTCGTGGTAATTGACTTGCGGCTGTTCGTCACGGAATCGACCAGCCCGGCGACGGATCAGGATCCATGACATGGCGACAGACCACAGGATGTAGATATACAGTGGCCAGCTTCCGAGGGTGGTAAACGGCGTCATGCCAATTGTCGGTACCACTTCAGCCCTGAGGACTCCGGTCTCGAACTGCGGGATCTGCTCAATGATCTTGCCCTTGTGATCGACAATACCCGTCAGGCCACTGTTGGTTGCGCGCAGCAGTGGTTTGCCAAGCTCAAGCGATCGCATCTGGGCAATTTCCATATGCTGGAACGGGCCAATGGATTTGCCGAACCAGGTATCGTTGGACAGGGTCAGCAAGAACTCGGTATCGATATTGACGTTGCGACGTACCTGTTCGCTGAACGCGACTTCGTAGCACAGTGCCGGTGCCAGCGAGTAGCCATTGGCCTCGAGGTTCGGCTGGATGTAATCACCGCGACTGAACGAAGACATCGGCAGGTTGAAGAACGGCGCGAGTGGACGCAGGATATCGCCGAACGGTACGAACTCACCGAACGGTAGCAGGTGGTGCTTGCTGTAGCGCTCTGCCTGATCGTACTGGTACGGGCCGACGGCATTGACACCAAGGGTCAGGATGTTGTTGTAAAATTCCCCTTGCTCATTCTGATCCAACACACCAGTGATCACTGTGCTGCTGTTATTGCGCGCCGCTGCATCGAGGTTCTGCAAGAAGGTGGTGACCTGGTCCTCTAACGCTGGGATCGCCGCTTCTGGCCAGATGATCAGATCGGCGTCCCAGTTCTCACGGGTCAGGTCCGTGAACTTCATCAGGGTCGGCCAGCGCTGGCTTGGCAGCCATTTGATTTCTTGCGGCACATTACCCTGGATCATTGCGACATCAAGGGGATTGTCAGTGTCCGGCTTGACCCACTGTTTTTGGCCTGCAAACAAACCCAGCGCCAAAATGCATACCGGTACCAGCAATGGACGCCAGTTCCGGTAGTAAGTGGCTGCCACGAGGGCGCCGCAGCTAAGCAGCAGTGCCAAGGTGATCCCTTCTACGCCCAATATAGGAGCGAAGCCGGCATACGGGCTGTCAATTTGGCCGTAGCCCAACCACAGCCATGGAAAGCCGGTCATCAACCAGCCGCGGATCCAGTCGAGCAACAGCCAGATCACCGGGCCGCTCAGCATCAGCTGGTGGAATGGGCGGCCACGGTTGAATTTGTTGAATAGGGCACCGAAAACGGCAGGATACATGGCAAGGTAGCCAATCAGCAGGGCCATCAACGCCCAACCGGCCAACCATGGCATGCCGCCGAAGTTGGCGATACTGACATGTACCCAGCTGATCCCGGTTCCAAATAAACCCAAACCCCAGAGCAAACCGATCAGGGCGGAGCGCTTGACGGATTGATTCTGCAGCAGGTACAGAAAAATAAAGAGGGAAAGTGGGGCAAGGTACCAGTGATGGTAGGGAGCAAATGATAAGGTGGCTAAAGCGCCTGCTGGGACAGCCAGCAATGGCTGTCCCAACTTCTTAAAGGTATTTTTCGTCATTCGTTATGATGTTGTCGTCGGTTGAGGTGCTTCGTGAGGAACGGTCACTTGCAACTGGATAACCCGGCGGTTGTCGGCTGACGTTACCTTGAATGAGTAGCCCGCCAATTCAACGATTTCCCCTCGGGCAGGCAGGTGACCAAAGCTGGTCATCACCAAGCCGCCGACGGTATCGACTTCTTCATCGCTAAATTGGGTATGGAACATTTCATTGAACTCTTCAATGGTTGTCAGCGCTTTCACCGCATATGTGTGTTTGCTTAACTGACGAATATCCTGCTCTTCCTCGTCGTCGAACTCGTCCTCGATTTCGCCAACGATTTGTTCAAGGATATCTTCAATGGTGATAACACCGGATACCCCACCAAACTCATCGACCACAATCGCCATGTGGTAACGTTCTTCACGGAACTCCTTGAGCAGGCGGTCAACCCGCTTGCTTTCTGGCACAACGACCGCAGGTCGCAGTACTTTCTCCATGTTGAACGGTTCGCTGTTCGGCTGTAGGTAACGCAAAAGATCTTTGGCCAGAAGGATCCCTTCGACGTGGTCTTTGTCGTCACTGATCACCGGATAGCGTGAGTGCTGGGCATCAACAATTAAATTAATTAGATCCTCTACCTTCTGAGAACGCTCGATAGTGACCATCTGAGAGCGCGGGATCATGATGTCACGGACACGCATCTCGGAAATTTCCATGACCCCTTCGAGCATGTCGCGGGTGTCGTGGTCGATCAAATCGTTTTCTTCTGAATCACGGAAAACTTCTACAAGCTCTTCGCGGTTCTGTGGCTCGCCCTGGAACAGCTGGCCAATTCGTTCAAAGAAGGACTTTCTACTCGGACCTTCAGAATTTTGTGAGTTATCTTCGTTCATTGTTTGTAAGAATTACTTCTCTCAGTTAAGTGGCTGTGCCACGGGAATATACGGCACCTCAATGTGCCGTATTAGTTTGACAACAATATAATGAAAAGTTTACTGCTTTTCTTCGGCATACGGATCGGCATAGCCCATTTGCTGCATGATTTCCGTTTCCAAGCCTTCCATTTCTTCTGCTTCGTCGTCCTCTATATGGTCATAACCTAGCAGATGAAGACTGCCGTGTACAACCATGTGCGCCCAATGGGCATTCAGAGGTTTATCCTGCTCCTTGGCTTCTTTTTCGACGACCTGTCGGCAAATGATCAAGTCGCCCAGTAATTCCAGCTCCACGCCCGGAGGAGCTTCGAACGGAAAAGAGAGGACATTGGTGGGTTTGTCCTTGCCGCGATAGTCATGGTTCAGGGTTTGGCTCTCTTCCTCGTCCACCAAGCGGATAGTCAGTTCGGCATCGGCTTGGAAAGGAGTCACTGCGGCATCCAGCCATTGCTGGAATTGCGCTTCGCTAGGCATACCGCTTGTATTTTCAGTGGCTACCTGGAGATCAAGATAAATCGCCATTAGTTTGTTTTTTCCGTTTCGACTGCTGGTGCGGCAACTGGTGCTGCGGCAGCAGCTTGCATGGCGGCTTGTTCTTCACGTCGGCGTTGTTCTGCAAGCTTACGTTGCTTCTGATCTGCGCTCTCCCATACCTCGTAGGCCTGTACAATTCGTGCAACTACAGGGTGGCGGACGACATCGTCGGCCTGGAAGAAGTTAAAGCTGATCTCATCGACATCGGACAGTACCTCAATCGCATGGCGCAGGCCTGAACGGGCACCGCGAGGTAAGTCGATCTGGGTAACGTCACCGGTGATCACTGCACGGGAGTTGAAACCGATACGAGTCAGGAACATCTTCATCTGCTCGACGGTGGTGTTCTGGCTTTCATCAAGAATGATGAAAGCGTCATTGAGGGTACGGCCGCGCATGTAGGCGAGCGGTGCGACTTCAATTACGTTACGTTCAATCAACTTCTCAACACGCTCGAAACCCAGCATTTCAAACAGGGCATCGTAGAGCGGACGTAGATACGGGTCGACCTTCTGGCTCAAGTCACCCGGTAGGAATCCCAGCTTCTCACCGGCTTCAACGGCTGGTCGGGTCAGTAGAATACGACGGATTTCCTGACGCTCTAGCGCATCAACCGCTGCGGCGACGGCGAGGTATGTCTTACCGGTACCTGCTGGGCCAATACCGAAGGTAATGTCATGGCGGACCATGTTGGCAATGTACTGGGCCTGGTTAGGCGTACGTGGTTTGATCACCCCTTTTTTGGTTTTGATCACCACTTCCTTGCCATAAGGAATACTTGATTCGGTCGACTGCTCCAGGACACCGGATTCTTTGATCGCCAAGTGAACTTGATCAGGTTCGATGTCAGGAATGGTGTTGCGAACCGGGGCGGTATCGACATACAGGTTTTTGATAATATCGGCGGCGGCTTCGGCTGTGTGGGGTTGGCCGACCACGCTGAAACTGCTGCTGCGGTGGTTGATTTCTACACCCAAACGGCGTTCAAGTTGTTTGATGTTATCGTCGAAAGGGCCACAAAGGCTGGAAAGGCGCAGGTTATTGGCGGGTTCCAGATTAAATTCAATAGTTATAACTTTGCTCAAGATTTGCCTCTCAATAGGGCCACCCGTGTGGGTGGCCTAGGGTTCAGGGCGCGTCCTACTTGTGTTCAGACGGGCGTCTTACTATGGAGTATATACGCCAACACCCAATTCATCTTCTTTGCGTGTTTTTTCCATCACTTCAGCTGGAGACATGGCTACACGTAGATCCATTTCCGCTTCGGTGCGAACCAGCTCACCACGAAGTGAGTTGGTGAAGACATCAGTGATTTTCACGTCAACGAACTGGCCGATCAGCTCTGGAGAACCTTCAAAGTTCACCACGCGGTTGTTTTCGGTACGGCCACGCAATTCCATCACGTTCTTCTTCGATGGGCCTTCAATCAAGATACGCTGCTCGGTACCTAGCATCTGGCGAGAATAGCGCATAGCCTGAGTATTGATCTGTTGCTGCAATTCATACAAGCGTTCTTTCTTTACTTTTTCAGGCAGATCACATGGGTAATCGGCAGCTGGCGTACCAGGACGGGCTGAGAAGATAAAGCTGAAGCTGATATCGAAGTCCACATCGCGGATCAGTTTCATCGTATCTTGGAAGTCCTGATCTGTCTCACCCGGGAAGCCAACGATGAAATCAGAGCTGATGGTGATATCCGGGCGCGCTTTGCGCAGCTTGCGGATCTTCGACTTGTACTCGATCGCTGTATGTGGACGCTTCATGTTCGTCAAAATACGGTCTGAACCACTCTGTACCGGTAGGTGCAAGAAGCTCACCACTTCAGGGGTGTCTTGGTACACTTCGACAATGTCATCGGTAAATTCGATCGGGTGGCTGGTGGTATAGCGGATACGGTCGATACCGTCGATAGCCGCAACCAGACGCAACAACTCCGCGAACGTCGCGATCTCATCGTCGTGGGTCGCACCACGGTAAGCATTGACGTTCTGGCCAAGTAGGTTGACCTCACGTACGCCTTGTTCTGCCAGCTGGGCGATTTCGAATAGTACGTCATCCAGCGGACGGCTCACTTCTTCACCACGGGTGTAAGGAACCACACAGTAGGTGCAGTACTTAGAGCAGCCTTCCATAATCGAAACGAACGCCGTTGGACCTTCAGCACGAGGCTCTGGTAGACGATCGAATTTCTCGATTTCCGGGAAGGAAATATCCATGACTGGTGCATGGTCGCTCTGCGATTGTTTGATCATCTCAGGCAGGCGGTGCAGGGTCTGTGGGCCGAAAATGACATCGACATACGGTGCACGCTTGCGGATTGAATCGCCTTCCTGGGTTGCTACACAACCACCCACGCCGATCACGAGCTCAGGTTTTTTGTCTTTTAGGGTTTTCCAGCGACCAAGCTGGTGGAACACTTTTTCCTGGGCTTTTTCACGGATGGAGCAGGTGTTAAGCAGCAGAACGTCTGCTTCTTCTGGTTCTTCCGTTAACTCGAAGCCATTGGCTGCATTAAGAAGATCGGCCATTTTCGATGAATCGTATTCGTTCATCTGGCAACCCCAGGTTTTGATAAGCAGTTTCTTAGCCATGTCTAACTCTTCACTCGTAGTGTTTATTCATTGCATTTCACATTGCTTCATTCCGCATCGACGGTCAAAAACAAGGCCGCCTGCGGGAGCAAGCCGCGTATTGTACTGCTTTAAGGCGTGCCTGACTAGATCATCACCACCCCGAATATTTTGTGGTTTTTCATTCTGCCGCTACCGGTTTGAGTTTATTGAGGGTTTGGGGACCCAATTGACGCATTTGTTGACGGATCCATTGGCTGCGCTGCTGAATATAGGGAGTCATGGGGGCGGGTTGCATCCGATAAGGGTTGGGTAATACCGCAGCCAATTGCGCAGCTTGCTGAGCGCTAAGTCGACGGGCGGAAATACCGAAAAAGGTCTGGCTGGCCGCTTCCACGCCGAACAGGCCGGGGCCGAACTCAACGATGTTGAGGTATACCTCTAAGATACGTGTTTTGTCCCAGAGTAATTCCATCCACAGCGCAAAGTAGAGCTCGACGCCTTTGCGCAGGAAAGTACGGGATGGAAATAGGAATAGGTTTTTGGCAGTTTGCTGGGTGATAGTGCTGCCTCCCCGAGTGGGACCCTCACTGCCGGTTTGCTTGAGGATCGCCAGGATGGCATTGATATCAATACCACTATGTTCGGGGAAGTGCTGATCTTCAGAGGCAATCACCGCGAGCTGGGCATTGGTTGATATCGCCGCCATCGGCACCCACTGGTGGGCAGCGCGCGATGGGTAGCCTTGGGGAAAAATGGCACGGTGAAGCTGCCAGCCCCAGACTGGGGGATTGATATACTTACCGACCAACACCAACAAGATCGGTAGCAGAAGTGCAAGCATTAGCAGTCTGAAAAGCCAGCGTTTGATTAATCCAGTCATCCCCTTCATCCTTGTGTGGCCATATATTAATCACTGATGCGCTTGTGAATTTTGGTAGAATATTGGCAGCAACGCGCCAGTGGGCGCGGCACTCTTTTCTTGAGCATAACAAATGGGAACCGATATGGAACAGTTTGATGTGGTTGTGGCTGGCGGTGGTATGGTCGGAGCGGCAACAGCAATAGGTTTGGCCCAGCAGGGGCTATCTGTTGCGGTGTTGGAAGGGATCACCCCAGCTCCGTTCGAATCTTCGCAGCCCATGGATCTGCGAGTGTCGGCTATTTCCCCACATTCTGTGTCATTACTGGAACGGTTGGGAGCGTGGGAGGCGGTGACGGCAATGCGACTTTGCCCGTATAAACGACTGGAAACCTGGGAGCACCCAGAGTGCCGTACTCGCTTTAATGCTGAACGCATGCACCTCGACCACCTTGGTTATATTGTCGAAAACCGGGTGATCCAGCTGGCGTTGTGGCAGCAATTCGAACTCTACCCGAACCTGACGGTGAAGTGTCCGGCCCGTATGGTCTCAGCCGTCGAAACCGATAATGGTTATGAGATTGCGATCGAGGACGGTAACCCATTGCATGCGACTTTGCTGGTCGGCGCCGACGGTGCTCAGTCTCGTGTTCGCCAACAGGCGGGGATTGGGATCACGGCATGGGATTACCGCCAGCACTGTATGCTGATCAGTGTCGAAACCACCCTGCCACAGCAGGATATTACTTGGCAGATGTTTACCCCTCACGGTCCGCGTTCATTTCTGCCATTACCAGGCCATCAGGGCTCATTGGTATGGTACGACAGCCCGGCGAAGATCCAGCAGCTATCGGCGATGACCCCAGCTCAACTTGAAGAACAGATCATTACTCATTTCCCATCAGAATTGGGTGAAATCAACGTGCTCAACCATGGCCGTTTCCCGCTAACCCGTCGTCATGCACAGCAATATTATAAATCTGGCGTAGTGTTGTTAGGTGATGCAGCCCATACCATTAACCCCTTGGCTGGGCAGGGGGTCAACCTTGGCTTCAAGGATGTTGATGTCCTGCTGCATGAAATTGAGAAAGCAGGCCAGGATTGGTCTAGCGTGCGGGTACTCCAAGCTTATGAGCGTCGCCGGCGTCCGGATAACCTGTTGATGCAGAGCGGCATGGACTTTTTCTATACCGCCTTCAGTAACAACCTACTGCCGGTGAAGTTTTTACGCAATGCGGGTTTGAAGCTGGCCGAGCAGGCCGGCCCGATTAAGCAGAAAGTGCTGAAGTATGCGATGGGGATGTAATGCCCATTGGGGATAAGCGAGTAAAGAAAAAAGCCGAATGTTTGTAAAAACATTCGGCTTAACAACCAGAGAGATACGATCATTGAGTTGGTTGTAAAATCTGTTGTCTGTTTATCTGGATGGTCTTATCTATGAGTATCCAAGTGCCAGACATAAGAAAACCCACCAAAAGGTGGGTTTCTAAAGATGGTGCGGAAGGAGAGACTTGAACTCTCACACCTTGCGGCGCCAGAACCTAAATCTGGTGCGTCTACCAATT
>NZ_JBNNXT010000033.1:0-57907 GCF_052873815.1 Photobacterium sp. DNB23_23_1
CTTACCTCCGTGTTGGTGAAGTAAGATCATAATTGGGGACTGAGGCTATTAGAATGCGGTGTTTATGGGGCGCTTACGATACTGGACACAAAGTTAACGACTTTCCATACCTGTAGTTATTCATGAATAGCTAATATTAGTGAAAGCTGTAGCTCATTTATGTCCAAACCTGAGTTTGACCCCCTTTACATTTTGTTTGCACAAAACCTTACTTTGGCAGGAGTCTTTCTTGTTTTCAGAGGTTAGAAACACAAATGTCAGAGCCTCATTAGGGGGCTACTCTATAAAACGCTGTGGGTTATCCGGTCGGTACCGTATCTAGTCCGGCCTGCTCGGCGTCACCGATGATCTGGCTTAGGCGCTCAGTTACCAGATCGATCACCTGGCTGCTAGCCAACTGGCTACCGTCTGAGTTACGTAACTGGCGGCGCAGCTGGTTCAGGTCGTGTTTCAGCTCTTCGGTGGCCTGCAGGCGGCGGATAGCTTGGTTAACCGGGTTCCAGACGCCTTCCATATCGTAGGCTAGGTTGATGTAGTGCCACAGTGACTTGATGCTCTTATGGCCGGTTTTCTCACGTACTTTTTCTAGAACCATGCGGTAGTCGTGCTTATTCATCTCTGTTTTACCTTTATTCAACTCCTTGAGGTGCAGTAGTACCAGGTCGGTAATAAACCTGTGGCGGAACATGGAGAAGCACGCCTGGTGATTGCGGTAACCGGCGCGGTTGCACAAATTTTCAAAGTCCTTGTCCAGACCTGACTTGGCGACCGCAGCACCGAGGTTACCTGGCTCTGTGCTGAGAAACAGATTGTCTGATTCCGCAAGTTCAGGGTTGCGCTCCTCGCAACACTGCAGCCATTTCTGATGCGCCTTGAGGTACAACCGCACGCGAGTGGCGATTTTTGGTGTGATTGGGAAGCTACGTAGCGGCGGGTCGAGTTGACGACGCTTGAGCGTGGGCAGGATCAGCACCGGTTGACTCTCACCGATGCTGCGCCGGTTGGCTTTGAGTGACATCTGGACCATTTCTTCCGGACGGAGGCCGGTTTTGCGCATCATCATCAGCATAAAGTCGCGCCGGGCCGTGATGTAGTTCCGGTAAGCTTCAAACAGAGATTCATCTTTGCCAAAACGACGCCGAGCAGGTTCCGGATAGGCATCCGGCTCGTACAGATCCTCTATCACCATCTCGATATCTTCGATCATGATGGTGCCCATCGGTAGTTTGGGGTCGGTGCTGACGCTTGGCGGCAGGTAACGATGGTGCCAGTAATAGCGATTATTGTGCGGATTCTTCTTGCGGGTGACGACGATGGCCGCCCCTTCACCCCTGGAGCCTATCAGGCGTCCAGGCTTGAGATATAGGTTGTCCTGGTACCAGACGAGGAAGCTGAGAATGGTCTGCATGATAGCGCGCACTGTATTGTTGTTACGTAGGCGCTGACTAGGATCATCCATGTAGACATCGGTGCATAATTTCTCTATTAGACGGCCGATATCATTGTCGGTTAGGTCACCAAAACCACAGGGTTGTCGGGTGGCGCGACCATAGGCGCAGTAGCGAACGAGCTCAGACAACTTTGATGCTGTGGTGAGTACGCTGTCGCCGGTCCAGTTGTAGCCGTTGTACAGCAGGTACATATTTACAGGCAGGCAGGGCTTGCCACTGGGCCAGCGTACAAAGGCGGCGACTGGTAAATATTGCTGTTCAATTCGATAGGTTTCTTTATTGTTAATACGAAAGTATTTTATGCTATCCGGCAGGGCGACTTCGGTCAGCTTTCTATAGAGCTGTTTTTGGGGAGGTCGTTTCATCGTGGCAGTATCTCAACATTGTAATCTCGTTGTGTTCCGGCTTCACTAAACAAGTCACCGTAAAGCGCGTCATGGTCATTGAGCAGGTTAAAAAGTAACTGACGCGTGCGCTGTTCAATCTGCTCATCACGAGCAATGCCACGCACTTTTTGAAACAAGTGCAGGTAGGCTTTGCTTAGTCTCAGCGCGTGAAGTTCGGTTTCATCCAGTTTGTCACTCTTATCTTGTATGCTTTTTTGACTTCGCTTAGCGCGGGCAGTCTTGGTGCGATAGCCGGTCTCTTTGAGAGCTAAAGCCGTTACCTGCTTGCGAAGCCAATCTAGATAATAATGTCCGCTTTGGCCTGCTGTATTACCTTCGGGGACAATGTTGTCTGCCAGTACTTGATCAGCGTATTTGTACATGGAATTTCGCGATAAGGGGGTGATCCCATACTGGGGAATATTCAGCGCGGCTAACGTGGATTGGGACGCGCAAGCATTCAGTAACTCGGTTGGAGCCAGTTTCGGGGCACGCAACGCTCGTAGCAATACTTCGTAGCGGTTATAGACACTGGTCTTGCAGGTTTCAGCGCTTGGTTTCCGTCGTGATTGTTGTTTAGTCATCACCTTTTCTCTCACCTTGACGAATGGCAATGCATAGTCGTTGTTGCCCGCCTGTAGTTGCAATACTGTATGGTTCTATGTGGTAGTCATGTTCGAAAAGATCTTCAACTAGGGCTTGCCATTCACGCTCAGGTACCATGTTAAGTGTCTTGACTCGGAGCTGGCGAAGTACACGCTTGTATAGTTCAGCTAGACCCTCGTCTTCACCATCTATTAATACTTGAGTTTTATCGTATTCAGCAAGACGCTCAATTGCACACTCAGCTTCTAACTGCCCAATTTTGCCACCAGGAAATTCGCGTTCTATGTAGGCATAAAGGTGTCCGATGTCAGTATGGCCAGCAATCCAACGAGCTGCATCAAGAACATCATAACGACCACTCCAGAATAAGAGGAGCAAGAACCATTTACGCATCTGCTGAATACGAAGATACCAGCGCCGACCATGTATGTCTGGCGGTAAGCCAACATAATCGCAAAATTTGTCTAGATAACTGTTAAGTGAGCCTGAGTCGATTATCTTACCTGAACCCCATTTAATAGGGTTTGGAAGGTAAAAAAGCTTACTTCTCATATGGCTATCGGTCTCTCTGAATAGCTTAGTAAGGCCCCGATTAAGTTTTCGAACTTGCTGTATGGCACGGGCAGTAATTACAGGAATAGGTTTACCTCCTGTACGAGCACGGCGTTCTGCTTTTGTTCTTTTTGCTAAATCAGAGTCAAGCCAATACTGACCTCTACTAGTTCGCAATAGACAAATGCGAGATAGATTTGTGATCTCAATATCACGTGACGGCTTCATTATTGAGATCAGCACAGTGACTGCGCCGATATAAATCTCTAGTACGTCTTGTAGTGTAGGGTTCTTTCTTAGGCGTTCGAAATTAATGCCTGATTTTGGTGTACTTATATGAGTGAAGGTAAAGCCAGCTTCTATTAATACTTTTGGCAGAGGGGTTTGTAATAGTATTTGTGATAGGTCAACACCCATCGCCACTTTCCATGGTTGTACTGCCGAAGAGGCTTCCACTCTGACACATAATTGACTCATGACCGACAGATAGTAGTCAATAACAGCATCCCCGTAAATTACCACCCAGCGAAGAGCTTGGTTGATATATTGCAATCCTGTATCAACAGGGATAAATGGTGTATGGCCATTAGGCTTTGCAAGTTGTTTACTAGATGAAACTGCTTGAGGTAAGTTAAGTGTGGCTGGCGATGGTAAGTATTCCGGTTGATGACGATAGAGTGAAAGAACTATGCGCAGCATTTTATTTACACTATCAATTGAGCTCTCGCTTGCTTTATATTGAAGTGCCTCATTGATAGTGGGTGTGTCTTGCCTAGGGTATTCAGTCCTTTGTTTACCTCTTATAAGAAGTGTTGGGTGAGAAATTTTAGGCTCAAATTGGCGGAATACAGCATTAAATCTTTTATTTTTCTTTAATGATTTAATGGGGGCTGATGCTAGTTTCCCAATTAGTACACGGGACACAAGGCCATTGTCTTCAACTCTTGTTGTAGCGCTATATGAGTACCCTTGGTTAGCTCGAAGCCATTCAATAATTACATTGCAAGTTTTTTTAGGTAAATTCCCAGGTTTGGCTAGCAGTTTTTCTGGCAAAGGCTCTTGAAATACCGTTTGATATAGCGCGCAAAGGCAGCGCTCAACCAACCCATGTGCTTCAGTCCAACCACCAGTTGCTATAGAGCGAAGAAGGCGCGTAATTCCGGCTTGATCAAGAAGGCTTAAGCCATAAGTCTCTGGGAGGTATCGTGAGCGCTCAAGAACCATCCATTGACAAAGGCAGAGTAGTTGCCGATTAAATCTTTCCCAGCTACGTATGCTGGGAGGATTTCCATCTGCATAACCTTGTCGATAAAGGAAGCTTAACTGGCGGCAAGTTTGTAGAAGTATGGAGTAGTGACTATCTGTCAATTGATGATGGTCAGGGAGACGTATTGACCAATTCACGTTAGATGTGCCAATCCAAAGATCATCTTTTTGTCTTGTTTTGCTACCTGAGGTTGTTTGCCATATTGGATCTTTCCAGTCACTGAGGAGCCAGGGGGCTTTCCATTGACCATCGTACGGTTTCACTCTCTGTCGGACCCAATCTAGGTGCTGTAAATGTATTTCACTTGGACTGTCTGTAGCAAGACGTAAACTATTGAGTAAGTGGTTGATACTTTCTACATTCGTTCTCATGAGAGCACTTCTACATTGTTGTTTTTAAAGACAGTCGGCATAGCCGACAAACTAATTCTGGTACTTTTTTTTCCGCCTGACTGTAAACCCGTTGAAGCTTTTTCCAGTTCAAAGACTCCCGCAGTGCATTCCCTAAATCATTATTTAAAGCAGCAGCTTGAAGCATGCCTCCAAGATCCATAAAATGTTTAGGAGTTAGTCCGGTTAGGTGGTCTGGCTGATTTTGGTGTTTTGGTTCAAGATGTAGTTGTGCCCACTGACGATAGGCGAGCAACAGCGCTAGGCTGTTGGGTGATAGTCGCAGATGCAACAAGTCATATGACGTTGGTCCTGTTTCTTCTTTAGCTCCAGGCTTTCCTGCATGCTCAATGCAAAAACGATTTGCGTAAAGTTGTTGTAGCCTGTCGGCAATAGGTGATACTCCTGAGGGAAGTTCATATACCAATTGAGCTAGAAAATGGTGTAGCTCGGCAAGGTTAGGCATATCTACTACGTCTAGTAAATAATCCTCATTAGCTGCGGCAAGGACCAAAAGGGTATTCTGAAAGCGGCGAATAATACGCTCGTTCCAAGCTTTAAGCAGGCTTTCAGGAATATAATGATCTATGGCAACGCGGAAGCTATTACCGAGACGTTTTTGTACAGCCCTGATCGAGCCTTTGTCAAACCAAGCAAGTACGCCCTGGGTGTGGCGTATTTTACTGAAATCTAAAGTTCCGCTACCAAGGCCAGCATCAGCTAATTCCGGATAACAACGAGCAAGACTAAATTTATAGCTACTTGTAGTGTCGTGTAATCGTTGAGGGTAGATCCTTGGAGGATGCCCGAGGGTTGTTACGTTTCTCCGTACCCCACTTCCTATTATTCCTAGCATTAGATATCGCCAATGAGGGTGCCCGATGCGTTTTAGAAGAGCTCTAACCGGTGCAGTTGCTCTTCTCAAGTGACGTAGCACCTGAGTTGCACGAAGTGTTAGTCGTGCGTATTTACGACTATTGGCACGGGGTTTATCGACGCTGAAGATTTGTTGCTGTCCCTCGTCGGTCAACAATATATAGCTTTTACCCTTTGCGTTGAGTAACTTTGCTCCGGCTAACGCCTCGGGTGTCAGGTTAGCGTGCTCACGAATTAGTATTGCCATGGCGACAGCCATATCGGTGTTGTTCAGAAGGCCAAGGAAGCGATGATATAACTGTCCGGATGTAAGTAGCTCAGCTTGCATCGGTGATAGGGTGCTTTCATTTAGTAGAGGATAAATAGGTGTGGATTTTGAACATTCAAGAAGTCTTGCCGTAGTTGCTGGGTGCTGACGAAATATTTTGGGCTCTAGGCATTCAGGGTCGCGGCTATAATCCAATTGCTGCTGCATCATACGGAGTAACCAAATGTGACCTTCCGGGTGGGCAGATGAAGTAAGTACCATACTTGACTGCTTTTGGTATTGGCGACCCGTCTTATCAATTATTGTTCTTTCGAATGTGTCCTTCCATAAAGCATTCTGCTCGCGAAATAGCCAATCATCAGCTGTGATTTGCTTAAGCATTTTTTGACCTTTGCGATAGTCTTGTACTAGTCGTAACCAGTAATCATCCAAAGAATTAGCCAGTATTTGATCTCGATTACGTAGGGTAGCCTCAACCTGATCTAAATACTCAGCGTCACTGTGCCAAAAAATAGGACCTGCGAGTGTTTTATTTAGTGGATCCTTAATTTTTTCTACAGGTTCGTTCTCGTGGCTGGGTTTAAGAGATTGTTCACCTAGTAATGTAGTCTTTTTTGCTGAACCGTGGTTGGTTAGTTCTTTGGGTAAATTAAAGTCAGGAAGTATGACTCCTAGCGGGATTTGTCCTTCTTCTTGTAGAAACTCTAACCAAGGACGTATTTTACTTTGTCCGTCATGACATAGTGTCTCAAGGCTTGCTTCAGTATTCGGGCGACTTATGTACCATAACCCAAATTGCAGAACTAAATGTTGCCATCCTTCAAATGTAGTTGGTAATCGACATTCACCATTGTTGTGAAGAGATATCTCCCATTCAAGATATTGACCAAAAGGGCGAAGAATAGAAGAAACATCACAAATTTGTGTACTGCAAGCCATGGCGATAGAGCGCCGTCGTGTTGCGTTGAGGATTATATTTCGATCTTCTTCATGCAAGATGAGTAGCGGTGATATGTCGCATTGATGTGGCTCTGTTTTGCGCGGATTAGCGATCAGCGCAGTGAGGGAGTTTCCTTGCTGTACAAATTCCATTAGCTTACCCCTACCTGCTATTTTATACAGTGTAAATGATAGGAGTTAAGTGTTCATATTGGTTTGTTCACATTTTGTTCAATGATTAATTAAAAACCATTGCTATAGTATGTTTTACACTTAATCAACTATCTTGAACATCTATTGTAGCTCGACAAAATGTACCGGGGTGAGCCGGAAATCCACCAATGTAGTCATCTGCGCTTTCGGATTTCAGTTCATCAATCATTAAAAAGGGTGAGAACTGCGTGTTATTAAACCCGTGGACACGCTGAATACGGACACCGTCACCATCAGAGGAAGGGTGGGCGGGAATGAGTGACTGGATTTGTCGAATTGTCATGTTTGCCTCCGAATCTGTTTTATTGTTTTAGTGTATGCCGAGTTGTGGATGACAAACAGTAGCCATTGACGAACAAGATGTTTAAAAAAATTGAAGATGCTTAGCGGGTAAAGGGTTGGGTGAGATATTTTAAATAGGCCGTCGACCGATGGCCTTGAGTCATGATTACGTTATGGCTTTCGGGCTAATCTCTTCCTGCAGGACCGGGTAGATGGCAAAAAAGTAAAGCAAAGTGATAACTTTTCCCATGCCTGCACCAAAGTGTTCTTCTACTACCTCTGTGATATCAGCGCCAGGGTTGGCGCTTGAAAGCACAAAGCATGGATATCGATAATTAACGGTAAGCGATTATCATGACGATGAATCGATAGTTTATATGATGAAAGCCTGCCAAGTTAAGCCAATCTGGATAAGTAGCTGATCAAATATTCATGTAGGTTGGTATTACGTATGGTTGCTGAAGACGAAAAAAAACCGCCAGCTGGCGGTTTTTTTAGAGCGAAACATACCGGCTTAGTCACGGAAGTTGTCAAACTGGAATGACTGGCCCAGCTCAGCACCGCGTACAAGTGCCATAGCTGCTTGCAGGTCATCACGTTTCTTGCCTGTTACACGTACTTTATCGCCTTGGATTGAAGCCTGTACTTTAAGCTTCTCATCTTTAATCATTTTAACGATTTTTTTCGCAACAGCTGTGTCGACGCCTTGCTTGAATTCGACGTTACAAGCAAAAGATTTACCAGTGCGAGTGGTGTCTTTTTGATCCATTGATTGGGCGTCAACGTGACGCTTAGCAAGGTTGCCGCGAAGAATCGTAATTAGCTGGCCTAGCTGGTAATCTGATTCAGTCGTAATTTTTACGACTTCTTTCTCTAGTTTGAAGCTGGCTTCTACACCTCGGAAGTCAAAACGAGTTTCAAGTTCACGAGACGCATTTTCTACCGCATTTCGGATTTCAACGAAGTCTACTTCAGAAACAATATCAAAAGATGGCATGTGCGTAATCCTAATTGTTTAGTGATTTAATGATATCTTGGATTGGGGGTATGGCATTGAACTGCCATACCTCGGTCAGTTATTGTTGGCTACCTACCGCATCAGACAGCATGTCAAGCAGGGTGACTGTATCATCCCAGTTAATGCACGGGTCGGTAATAGACTGGCCATAAGTTAGTGCATCTAGATCGTTTGTATCGACAGGCTGGTTACCTTCAACGATAAAACTTTCCGCCATAATACCAGCAACAAACTGGCTGCCTGATTTAATTTGTTGGCAAATGTCGGCAGCGACATCAAGTTGGCGTTTATGCTGCTTCTGGCAGTTTCCATGACTGAAATCGACGACCAAGCGGGTTGGTAAATCGAATGAAGCTAATGTGTCGCAAGATGCTTGAATATCTTCTGCATGGTAATTTGGCATCTTACCACCGCGAAGAATTACGTGGCCATGAGGGTTACCGGATGTACGGTAAATGGTCATTTCACCATTTTTAGCTGGTGAACAAAACACATGAGACTCGCGTGTGGCACGAATCGCATCGATTGCAATCTTAATATTGCCATCGGTGCCATTTTTGAACCCAACCGGGCAGGATAGTGCAGATGCCATTTCACGGTGAATCTGAGATTCGGTTGTACGCGCACCGATAGCGCCCCAGCTGATCAAGTCAGCCAAATATTGGCCAGTGATCATATCAAGGAATTCTGTTGCTGTAGGCATGCCGAGCGCATTGATATCAACAAGCAGCTTACGGGCAGTGTGAAGCCCCTTGGCTAAATCCAAGCTGCCATCGAGGTTAGGATCGGAAACCAAACCTTTCCAGCCCACGACAGTGCGCGGTTTTTCAAAATAAGTACGCATTACAATAAATAGCGTATCTTTGTATTTTTCCTGAACAGCTTGAAGGCGTTTAGCATAGTCGATGGCAGCATCAGGATCATGGACAGAACAAGGACCAACGATAACAAGAAGACGTGAGTCCTTGCCCGTGAGAATAGCTTCAACTTGACGACGAGAGTGGGCGATATGCTCCGCAATTCCATCTGTGATTGGGTAAGCAGCTTCTACCGCAGCTGGCGTTGGCATTAGCCCAAGACTGACGGTGCGGAGTTCATCTGTTTTCATTGGCATAGTGTTGCCTATCTCGGTATTACAAAAATTATTGACGCGTAAAGATAGCCCAAAAGTTGACAGGAATAAACCAAACTTGTGATATCACTTAGATTTTTATTCTAGATCTTTTTTTGTTACTTCGCTTTTTATCAAAATAGGTCAATGCAAGCTGCCTTTTTGTGCAACTGAAATAGTTCATCTCCATCTAGCATTAAATGCCTCATGTCTGTGAATAGCTCAGAATCTTGTACTTAACGAAGTGATAGATGATTAAAACTTTCTGTATAGCTACTTGCGTCAGATGGCATGAATCAGTATGTTGGGTCTATATGAATATCTACCCATGTTGCGTGGGTAAAAATGGAAGTCGATATACGAAAGGAATCACAGGCCTAGGCGCTATGATCTGTCTAATATATGTTCTTCCTAGAAACCAAGATAAAGTAGTTATGGTGGCTTATGACAAACAGCGCTCAGTCAGGTTTACAGTTTTCTGAAATTCTTAAATCCTCGTCGCAATTATCAAGTATGCAAGCGGATATTGGCCTGCTTTCGATTGATGATATCTTATTAGAAGTCGGTGTTCATCCTCTGGCAGCGGCTTACCCTGCCGACTTACCCTCAGACGTGCAGCAGCAGTTGTTGACACAAACAGAGGGGAACCCAGCCGAATATTTTGTCTCTGCATTGGCAGAGAAGCTCATTGCCGCGGCACAAAAAGCGGGGGACAACCCTCTTAAAGTACGTCTTGCTGGTGCTGATTCTTACCAAAGGCAATCACTACTGGGCTCAGAGCTTGAAAGCAAAGAGGTGAATCCACTGATTGGCCAGCGAGGAGTTTCTCGTTGGGCAAACAAGGCGATCCGTAAAGCTTTTGAACTGGAATGCGAAGCCGTTAAGCGCGCCAGAATTGCTGAAGGTATGGTGAATATCGAACTTGTTATTCCATTTGTTAGAACTTTCAGTGAGGCGGCAACAGCCATTGATTTATTGGCAGAGCAAGGGTTATGCCGGGGAGCGCAGGGGCTTAAGGTCCATCTGATGGCTGAACTACCAGCCAACGCACTGATGGCAGAAAAGTTTTTGCAATACTTTGATGGTTTGGTCATTGATATCGATCAGCTTGCGCAGTTTGCGCTTGGATTGGATCAAACCCATCCGTCATTGGAGTATTTGCATGACGATCAAAATGAGGCGGTATTAGCACTCATCGACCATGCATTGAAGGCTACAACGGTAGCGAAAAAACCATGTGATATGCTGAGCCATTACATCAACAAAGCGCCTAACCTCCAGTTGTGGTTAATGGAGCATGGAGTCTCTAAAGTGATCACGCAATAGAGAACAAATGTTGAAACGAAGAGCCCGGCGGATGTCTAATACCAATCTGGATAAGTAGTTGATCAAGTATTTGCACTGGAAAAATCGTTGTTATCAAGGCAGATATTGCAGTAACTAGTGGCTCTAATTACAAAATATCTAATGCAGAGAACAGCGATTTTAACCAGCAAGACTGATCAAATATTTATGTAGGTTGGTATAACCCTGCCGGGTTCTTTTTTTATGCTGGTTCATACCTTAGCAGGACACTTCGCAGTGGTGTTGGTACGGCAAATCGACTGAGTTGGTTAATGAGAAGCCGTAACCAAGGTTCGCCCGACTTAAAAAAACACCCCTATCAAATTTGATGGGAATAAATACTCAAAAATCGAATGATTTAATGAACCGTGAACTATGTCTCAACGCTTCCCTAAGAAGAACAACTGATCTCCAGTGTTTTCCCCCACTCAGGCGGTTGCTCTGCAAAAGTGGCAAACCCTGGGTGTTCATCAAATGGGCTTTGCAATACTTTCAATAGTTGTTCCACCAGAGTGAAGTCACCTTTCTCCGCTTGTTCGATAGCTTGCTGAGCGAGGTAGTTCCTCAAAATAAACTTAGGGTTGGATGCGCGCATCAGCGCGAGGCGATCGGTGTCACTCAAGGAGTCTTTTTCCAGCCTATCAGCATACAGGGATAGCCATACTTCCAGTGGGGCAAGATTTTTGAACAAAGGTTGGAAGTGGTGACTGGATGTCTTCAATTCTGCATGAGGAATTGACGACAAAGTACGGAAAAATAAGGTGTAGTCGACAGCTTGTTTTTTCATCAAATCAAACAAATTGGCAAACAGCGGGGTATCTTGTTCTCGTTTTTCTTTTAGACCGAGCTTGTTGCGCATATTCTTGCTATAGGCTTGTTGTAGCAAAATTTGATAGCTTTCTAAGGCATGATCAATGTCATCTTTCTCTAGCAGAGGGGTGAGTGCATAGCCGAGTGCTGATAAGTTCCACAAGGCGATGTTGGGTTGCTGGTTGAATGCATATCGTCCGGAGTAATCGGAATGGTTGCAGATAAAACCGGGGTCATAGTCATCTAGAAAGCCATAAGGGCCATAGTCAAACGTCAGACCGAGAACTGACATGTTGTCGGTATTCATCACGCCATGGGCGAAACCAACCGCTTGCCAGTCGGCAATCAATTGGGCGGTTAAAAAGACGATAGTATTGAACATCTGGCGATAACGTGTGGCATCGTCGGCTTTGCTGTCAATATCTGCAAAGTGGTTGCTGATTAAATAATCAGCCAACAACTTTAGTTCGCTATGTTGCTGGGTATAAAAAAGGTATTCAAAGTGACCGAACCTGAGGTGGCTTTCGGCAACACGGATTAGCGTCGCGCCACGCTCGACCGTTTCACGAAAGACTGGCGTATTACTCGAAAGTACCGCAAGAGCATGGGTTGTTTTGATGCCTAATCCATCCATTGCTGCGCTAGCAAGGTACTCACGAATACTGGAACGTAAAACAGCTCGGCCATCGCCTTGGCGAGAATAGGGGGTAAGACCGGATCCTTTAAGGTGGATATCCCATTTTTGTCCGTATGATGTCAGTACTTCACCGAGTAACAACCCCCGTCCATCTCCTAACTCAGGGTTATATTGACCAAACTGATGACCGGTGTACTTCATGGCAAGAGGGGCCATTGCTGAGTGCTGATCATTGCCCGTGAAGAGGTTAATAAAGTACTCAGTACTGGTTTGAACCGGGTCCAGTTCAAGCAATTCGCATACCTTAGGGTTTGCGCTAACCAGAAAAGGATCATCAAGCGACTGGGGTTTGATTGGCGTACCAAACGCAGCTGGAAGATGGCTGAATGTGTTGTTGAAGATGAGCTCGGACAGTTTTTTCATATAGGGATCATCAAAATGGCTTCCCTTTAAGCGTATCAACTGCTGGCGAGGTTACAACGGAGAGAGTGTAGGGGTATTACCTCTCCCGGTTGTATTTCGTGCATGCGGTGGGGGTTAATTGCTTTCTATCGGTTCGATATCGATAATCTTTGAGCGATTCATAATGACCTTCCAGCGCTGGACACAGATGGTTTTCTCATCGACCATTTCCCGGGTCACTAGATTGACCAAGTGACGTTTTTCTACGGTTTCCTTCGACACTTGACCGTCTTTTAATTGGTAGATTTTTTGCGACCCTTTTTCCATTAGTCGGGTAATTGTACGCAGATCGAGCATTATGGACTCACGGGTTTGCTCATAGCCTGTCAGAAACTTGGTGGGCGACATGCGCGTCGTGCTTTTGTAGTGCAATACCGTCTCTTCATGCTGTGAAACCTTGTGTTTGCGAACCTTTCTGATTTCTTTATCTAAATCTTTAAAAGCGCAATATTCCATCCATTCTAACTGGCGTCCGATCAACTGGTTAGAGTTAACGTCAAAAAATTGTTTACGCCACTTAGGTTTGCCTTTTCGTACCATGCGCCAAAGGATGGTTTTTAAGTCATCCTTAAACACTTCGCGTGCGGCATAGATGAAAGATAGAACCAGAATAAATGAAGCGGTAATATCACCGAGAACACCTCGAGCTTCAATCAGCATCAAGGTAACGAAAATCATTACAAAACCGGCTGCAAACCCAGTAACCACTTTGCGGGTGTTCTGGCCCAGCTCAGTCGTTTTTTCTTTCATGGTAACCGGGTATTCTATCAAACGGCGCAGTAGGCGCATTTTGTTGGACATCCGGGTCGGATCTTCCATTGCTTTGGATGAGTTGTAGTCATGCTTGTAGCGGTGTTCCGACTCTTTTTCACAAACCTCAAGTAGCAGTGATTTGATGTTGCTGTAATCACTGCTTCTAGGCAGGTGTGCAACAAGCTCAAGTAATCGCTGTTCTGTGTACCATGAAAGATAGTTATCGACATTTTCGTAATACTTGTGCAGTTTTTTGTCAGTAGGCACATTACGGCGGAGTCGTTTTAAAATCCGTTGAGTTAATTGGGCGACTTCTTCGACTTCCTCAAGCGATCGCTCTTCTTTGTCATCGAGTAGTTGCTGAGCGGTCTTCTCAAGTGCTAAGGCATATTGATACGCGTAAAGGCTTAAGCTTAAACGATACTGTTCAGTAGAAAGTTTACCGCGACTAGCAAGTCGGCTATGAACCAGTGGCAAGTGGTTTACATCACTGTAGTAGGTACGTTTACCTTGAATCGCATTGTGGAAAAATTCATCTTCAGCAATGATATTGCTATTTAATCCAAGTTCGCCGGGAACGAAAATATAGAGGTCCAGTTGTCGGTTGGTTGTTTCAGGAATGACATGGGAAATTTTGAGTTTATGCCCGTCTTTTTTTTCAACTGTGATCACTCTACTACACTACCTCACTATGGTTGGGTGATATGAATATGCGACGTTGAATAATCAAGCCACTTAGCTACTAACATAACGTTAAGTTTGGGAAGCAAGGTTAATTTTAGATGAATTAGTCAGTTAATAGCAGTGTTATTTAGTGTTTCACTCTTTATTAGCGTGGAAAGTAAGCAAATAATGAAAGATAGGTCAGGCGCATTGGATTAACATCACGTATAATGCCCCGCCTGATGTTAAGATGAAGCATGACAGAGCGTCGCATGCTGTCGGCTGTTTGTTACACAGGCCGTTTAATTTATCCAGAGAGTGTCGAAAGAATGATTAGAATTGGACAATACAACACGTTAGAGGTAGTCAAGTTAGTAGATTTTGGCGTATTCCTTGATGGTGGTGATGACTTTGGCAATATCCTACTGCCTAAAGCCTCTGTTCCTGCCGGCACTCAGCTGGGGGACCAGTTGGAAGTCTTTGTTTATTTCGATTCTGAAGATGAAATCATTGCGACGACCAAACAGCCATATGCTGTGGTTGGTGACTTTGCTTTGCTGCGTGTCGTCGGCATTTGTGGTGTTGGTGCATTTGTTGACTGGGGTTTGGAAAAAGACTTATTAGTTCCATTCAGTGAGCAGCGCCGCCGTCTTGAAGAAGGTCAAGACATCATGGTTCGTGTTTACACCGATAAAGCATCGGGCCGTATTGTAGGTTCAACCAAGTTCAACCGTTTCTTGGATAAAACACCAGCTGAATACAAAGTGGGTGAAGAAGTTCAGGTTCAGATCGCTGAAACCAGCGAACTGGGTTATAAAGCCGTAATCGAAGATAAGCATTGGGGCCTTCTATTCAAGACAGAATCTTTTGGTAAGTTGTTCCCGGGCAAAAAGCTGAAAGCTTACATTAAAGAAATTCGCCCAGACGGTAAGATCAACCTGTCACTGCAAAAAGCTGGTAAGGCAAAGGTTGACGACTTGGCTGATAAAATTCTAACGACACTTGAGCGTAAGGGCGGCTTTGTTCCACTAAGTGATAAGTCGTCACCAGATGCAATTTTCAAAGAGTTTCGTACCAGTAAAGCGACCTTCAAGAAAACCATTGGCGGTCTGTATAAGAAAGGTCTAATTATTATCGATAAAGATGGCATTCGCCTGAACGATAATTAATCATAAATTGGTTTCATGATTGTCTTAAAAGCCGGTATTTATCACCGGCTTTTTTTATCTAGGTATTTGATTTAACAACTCTCTTGCATCATGTACTCCTTGGATCCCCATTTGCATACCAATGACTGTCAAGATTAATCCCATCAGCCTGGTGACAATACTGATTCCGTTTTCCCCTAGTAAGCTGACTAGCTTTTGACCGTAAATAAAACAAACCAGGCTGATGAGGCACAGCAAGGCAAAGGCTGAAATAGTAATGACAATATTTAATGCACCGCCGGCGGCCGAGTAGTTCATAGCCGTTGCAATAGTCCCTGGTCCCGCTAGTATCGGCAGGGCCAGCGGGGAAATAGCGACATCTGGCTCACTATTGCTCTCTTCTTTATTTTCAATTGGTTGGTGGCTGTGCATTGATGAACTACTTCCTTGTAGCATGTGATAGCCAACTAAAAAAACCAAGATACCTCCTGAGATTCTTAATGCAGGTAGAGTAATGCCAAAAACTTGAAATATCCCTTTTCCGAGTAAGCTGAAAGCCGCCACAATGCAAAATGCAGTAAATAGGGCTTTGAAGGCGGTGGCTTTCTGTTGCTGGTGGGTTTGATTGCTGGTTAAGCCGATGAAGACAGCGGTGTTAGCTATAGGGTTCATGATGGCAAAGAACCCCATAAATACCGTTACGCTAACAGTCAGTAAATCATGCATTGGGTTACCCTTTAACTATCTGTTTTGATGAAGCTTAGTTGCTATGACTGAGGGGGGTAAAAAGCGTTGGTGATAAATGAGAGGTGATTATCACTTCCGAGAAGAAAGCCGGTGATAATTTACCGGCTTGGGGGAGGTATTACGATCTCACATCGACGCTGTTTAAAACAAAGTCGGACTCGTAAACCGAAAGATTTCTTTCGGTTGGTTTTTCGTTCATACCAATAACTTCAACCATTACGGTAGTTTCTGTAATCGTGCTGCCGGTACCATACAGAAAGTCATTACTGGAAAATCCTATGCCTGATGTGCTGCCGGTTTGATCTCGGAAGTTCTGCTCGCCTCGAAGCGCAAAGTAAGGATAGCCAGCGCCTTTGGCTAATTCTGCTGCTTTGTGGAGTAGGTAGTTTCTGGCAAGAGTGCGATCGGTGTTTTCATTACCGATAAAGCTTATTTGCCAAGTGTCCTGAGCAAGGGGAGTGACTTCGAAACCTTTACCGAAAGACCAGAACGAGTCGCGGTCGGTATCATATGGGGTAGCACAGCCTGCAAGAAGTAATGCGCTTAAACCAAACGCGATAAGTCTACTATTTTTCATTATATCCGCCCTATAAAACACTGTTCATTACAGTGCTTGATAGTAGCATTAATTTAATGTCATTCATCGGTTTGATGTGTGATCCGTACAAAAGCATACAATTGGTGAATATGCCTTGGGGGGATATTCGGTTTAGGGAAGGCTTCCCGAGGCTACTTCAATGCTATATCGACAGACACCATACAAAAGGAAGCATCGCTTCCTTTTGTCTATGCATTAACCACAAATTGTGCAACTAGGCTGCTTGGCCAATACCATTTCCCGCCAGCTCATCGCCATCGCATCAAGCATCAGTATCTTACCGGTCAGAGGTTGTCCCATCTTGGCGGCCACTTTAATGGCTTCCATGGCTTGGACGGCACCCACAATACCCACAACCGGTGACATGATCCCTGCTTCTACGCAGGTCAGAGCTTGCTGGCCAAATAAGGCACTTAGGCACTGGTAGCATGGCTCATTGTCTTGGTAGGTGTAGACGCTGATTTGTCCTTCCATACGAATAGCGGCACCAGAAATCAATGGTGTTTTGGTTTCAAAACACAATCTGTTTAGCTGGTTTCGGGTATCAACGTTATCGCAGCAATCCAACACGGTATCATGTTGCTCGATAAGCGCTTTCAACGATACGTCATCAAGGCGCTCAGCAACGGTTTCAATGGTGGTGTTCGGGTTGATGGTTTGCAGGGCTTGGCGTGCTGACTCGACCTTTAGCATGCCAACAGTGCTATCGTTGTGCAGTACCTGACGCTGAAGGTTGGAAACCTCCACTTTATCGTCATCGATGATGGTCATTTTGCCTACACCGGCCGCTGCTAGGTATTGGGTTGAAGCGCAACCCAATCCACCAGCACCCAAAACCAGCATAGAGGAGGCTTTAAGTGCTTCTTGGCCATCAAAATCAAATTGCTTGAGAATAATCTGGCGGTTGTAGCGCAGCATTTCTGCGTCGGTAAGTTCTACCACGGTGTGTTCCTGTCGTGTTCTGCAGGCAGTTGTCACAAAAATGCGCCGTAAAAGATAGCGGCGCACTCGTCACTGCGTAATTAGTACATGGCTATAGCCGTTTTAGTACATAGTTTGTTTAGTACATCGCTTGGTTGAAAAGCTCGATGGTGACATCTTCCCCCGGCATTACACGGCCGCGTTCTTGTTCAAGTACCACAAAGCAATTGGCTTGATGCATAGAACTAAAGGCGCCTGAACCTTGGTTACCTGTTGTTGCGACTTCAACTTGGCCTTCGCTGTTAATTTGGTAAATACCACGCTGGTAATCAGCACGGCCAGGTCGCTTTTTGAATACCGTCGTTGCTTTGGCTTTCAGGCGTTGCGGTGGCTGGTACTGGCTATGGCCAGCAAGCTTGGCAAGCATCGGCTGGACCAACTGGTAAAGCGTCACCATGGCCGATACAGGGTTACCCGGTAAGCCACAGAACCAAGTGTTTTTGATTGTGCCAAAAGCAAATGGCTTACCCGGTTTCATGGCGATTTTCCAAAAGCCTATTTCACCTTGTTCGTCGAGAATATCTTTGGTGTAGTCAGCTTCACCTACGCTGACACCACCGGATGTGACTAGCACATCGGCTGTTGTTGCCTTGTCAAAAGCCTCACGAAGTTTTTCAGGGCAGTCAGCAATAATGCCAAGATCCACCACATCACAGCCAAATTTTTCTAGCAGCGCACGGATACCATAGCGGTTGCTGTCGTAGATTTGTCCAGCTTCCAAAGGCTCACCAACAGGGCGAAGCTCATCACCTGTCGAGAAAAACGCAACGATTGGGCGACGATAAACGGGTAGGGTTGCAATCCCCAGAGAGGCAAGCAGAGGCATTTCACGAGCGGTAATGCGGTTACCCTTAGCTACAACCACATCACCATGGTGAACATCATCGCCAATCGGGCGTACATTTTCACCGTGAGACACTTTGTTAGTGAAGCGGATATTGTCGCCATCAACTTCAGTTTCTTCCTGCATGATAACGGCGTCCGCGCCTTCAGGCATTTGGGCACCGGTCATAATACGAATACATTGACCAGGCTTACATTCGCCATTATATGGGATACCGGCAAAAGATTTACCTGCCATGTGCAGGGTATCGGTATTTTCCAGATCAGCGATACGCAGGGCATATCCGTCCATTGCCGAATTGGCAAATGGCGGCACGTTAATTGGTGAGCAAATGTCTTCTGCAAGTACTAGCCCCATGCCTTCAGACAGGGAAACCGTCGTTGCAGTTTCAAGGGGTTTGACTTGATCAAGAATCTTGGTCAGTGCGGTGTCGACTGGCATTAAGCCTGGAGTGTCACAACATCCCATAATAGGTATCCGTCTATCGTCGTTATATATTTTAGTGGGGTAATTATGACAAAAAAAGGTCACTAGCACTAATACCTGAGTAGTTTCGTCGTGTAATTCCTAGTGTATTTTTTTCGATTTAAGGGTATCCTTCCGTTTCAAAGTTTGCTGGCACTCGTATTTGGGCACGTTTCATACACATAAGTATCTAAAATTACTTGATGTTTGCTTTAAGCCCAGCCGGTTGGAGGAAAAGAATGACTGCATTTAGCGAATCTGCATTGAAGGTGCGCCAAGCACTGGTTGAACGTGGCTTAGAAACCCCTATGATTGATAGGGTGGTAAGTCGTGAAGAGAAGAAAGAAAAAATTGAATATCACATGCGTGAGATTCTTGAGCTTCTTTCATTGGATTTAACCGACGATAGCTTGGTTGAAACACCGCATCGAATCGCAAAGATGTATGTTGATGAAGTGTTTTCTGGTCTAGATTACGGCAACTTCCCGAAAATCACCGTCATTGAAAATAAGATGAAGTGTGATGAAATGGTGCGGGTCAAAGATATTACCTTAACCAGCACTTGTGAACATCACCTGGTTACCATCGACGGGACCGCCACTGTCGCTTATATCCCTCGTGGCAAAATCATCGGTCTGTCTAAGATCAACCGTATTGTCCGTTTCTTTGCCCAGCGCCCGCAGGTACAGGAGCGCATGACGCAACAAATCTTGGTTGCTCTGCAGACCTTGCTTGAAAGCGATGATGTTGCCGTTACCATGGATGCAACACATTATTGTGTGAAAGCGCGTGGTGTCATGGACGCAACCAGTGTGACGACGACTACGGCGCTAGGTGGTATTTTTAAGCGTAATCCAGCAACACGTGCTGAATTTCTGCACGGCCTTCGATAATCTTTATTTGACGCCAATCCAGAATAATTTATTATGAAACAAGCCAGTAGATTATCTACTGGCTTTTTTGTTGCTAGCGACACCTCACCTGGATACCAAAAGGCTTATGGATCTCATCAAACTGTCCCGAATCAGCATGAAGCATTTAATAACACTGCATGTCATGCTGGATACACTCAGTGTTACCGCGAGTGCAGAAAGGTTATGCCTGAGCCCATCCTCTGTTAGCAAGACCTTGACCCAATTGCGGGAAAGCTTGAACGATGAGTTGTTCTATCGTCACGGCAATCAACTCGTAGCCACACCGCTTGCCCGTCGTCTGGGGCCAACAGTACACCAAATGATCAATGAGTTGAACCAGATGCTGACGCAAGAGGCATTTGATCCTGCGTCATATCAAGGACGTTTTTCTTTGGCGATGCGGGAGAGTACGTTTGAACTGTTGGCGGCTAAGTTGAGCGCGAGGGTACTGGAGCAATCGCCGGGTATGCGATTGGAGATTTGGTCGCGCGATAATAAAGGCTTTGATAGCCTTGCCAAAGGCCAGTTGGATTTTATCATTTTACCCCATGATAAAAGCCAGCCACCGAGCACTCAGAATAATCTGGTATGGGAAACCTTGCTGGATGACGAGATGGTGTGCTTGATGAACCCCAACCATCCACTAGCCGATAAAACTCTGACCATTGATGATTACCTCAGTTACGGTCATATCGGTATTACCGATAACGACTTGAATGTCCCGTTCTTCGAAATGCAGCTTGCTCAGCAGCACCGGAAGCGCAAAATTGCCGTCAATGTGCCTGACTTTGGTGGGGCAGCCTTGATGTGTCACCACAGTGATTTACTGTTCACCTGCTCCCGCCAATGGGCAAGTGCCGCCTTGCAGGCAAAAGAGCTGATCACTAAACCGTTACCATTTAATTATGGCGAGGTCTCTTACAGTCTCGTCTGGCATCAGCCGAGTATGAACGATCCTGCCCAGCGTTGGCTTTACGAACAAATCATTGCAGTAGCGCAAGAGTCCCAGCGTAAAACGTCAAGTATGAACTAGGGCGTTTAGTTCTATGCGTTAGATATTTTGTAATTAGAGCCACTAGTTACTGCAATATCTGCCTTAATAGCATAAGAACTGTTCGTTGCTTCACCCCCACTGATTGTAATGCCAGACAAAAACAGTTGATGCTTTCGAACGAGTTGCAATTCTTCTTCAATTCTCATTTGTTGGGTTTTGGGGCTGGATTGTCATTTTTGGAACATAACGAAGTTGTCATAGTGTTACTTATTTGACTAAAAATAATAGTAGGTGGATCAAACAGGAAGCCGCTCCGCTCCTCAAATTTCTCATGGACAGAGCTTGATAGTTGGTCGAAGATTTTAGCTCAGGACGTATGTAATGAATTGCTCAGACAGATCGCCGAACCGTTTTAACGTATTACTTTGCTCTTTGACCTTGACGCTTGGTGGCCAAGTGCAAGCACAATCGGTAGTCAACACCGAGTATGCTGCTCTGGTTAGCCCAAGTGATGTGACTAGAAAATATTCAAGTCAGCGTACTCAAGCGGCCGACAGCTCGATGATGGAAAGATCACTTTTAGATCTTTCTTTGCTTAAAAGTATAAATCTATCTAGTGGCCAAACCTTATGTGGGGTTACTCAAACAAGCCTGTGCTTCACAGAGGAAGTGAAGCGAATTTATACTGCAAATGATTATATGCCGCTATGGCGTGAGAACTTCCTGAGGGAGGCGCTTAATGTCAGAGTGAGATCATTGGCGTACTCAGGCTTGATTTCCGGCTTAGAACTTCGACTATCAGAGCTTGCCCAACTTGAACAACAGCCTGACGCCCGCGGTTATGACATACTTGCAACTGACACCTACCTTTTGTACGAAGCCCTAACCCGTCAACTTTATGCTGAACCGAGTATGATGTTTCGTCACCAAACTCTGAGTTTAAAAAGTGATAGTGAAATGGATCGGTTACCCGGTTCGGTGTTGGGCGCGGTACACAACTCATCATTTTTGGCATCCCGTTTGGTTGGCAGGCAAGATCAATTTGATCTCGTTCAGCGAGCGCTGGAACAAGTAGAACATTTTAAGCAGTTGCCATCACATAACTATCAAGCTCACGGCCGCCGACTGATCAAACATGACAAGGTGGTACCCAATGGGTTGGCCATGATAGAGGTTCTTAATAGCTATGGCGATTTGAGTGATGAGGAATTTTACCGATTAAAGGCCGAGCCCACACTTACTAACAGTGGTGTATTAAATCAAGCAATTAGGCGTTTCCAAAAGCGTAATGGGCTTGAAGCCGATGGAATTATAGGCCCGGCAACAACGCGTCAAATAGCACTGCCTTATAATGAGGTTGCCCGCTTATTGGCCCTGAACTTGTACCGAAGCCAATTAGGTGCAACAGGCGATGACCGTCCGAGTATTAGGGTGAATATCCCAGATTACCGCTTGCAAATAACTCATAACAAAGAAGTGGTATTTGAATCAAAAGTGATTGTCGGCCGCACTGCTCGGCCAACCAACTTGTTCTCTTCTTCGATGAATATTATGGTGGTGAACCCGCGTTGGAACGTTCCTGAGACGATTAAAAAGAAAGACGTTATTCCAGGGATGAAGGCATCACCCGATTACTTGCAACGTAAGAATCTAACCATGATCCGTAGTTGGCGTGATCGTACTGCGATCTCGCCGGAACTGGTGGAGTGGAGCAACGTCAACCCTCACACATTCCCTTATGAATTTATGCAAAAACCCGGTAGGGGAAATGCGTTGGGCAATGTGAAATTTTTGATGCCAAATGATTACTCTATCTACCTGCATGACACGCCATCCAGAGGTTTATTTAATAAAACTAAGCGTAATTTAAGCTCAGGATGCGTTAGAGTAGAAAAAGCCGCCGAGCTTGCTGAATATGTCCTGGATTACCAGCAGCGGCCGAGCTGGCGTAACTACCAGCAACTGGTGAGTGATAGGCGAACCGATACTATTACCTTGCCGCGCAAAATTGATGTTGATGTTACCTATGTGACTGCTTGGGTTGATGAAAATGACCAACTGCAGTTACGGGAAGATATATATGGTTATGACAGGCCGATCAAACGCCCGGTAAAACTGAAATACTCAACGGTGAAAAATTATAGACAGTAGCGTTAATCCTAGATATCTCAAAGCGTGAGGTGACTAGGAGAACGAGAATGAAAAATCAGTACTGGGGTGTGCAAGCACAAAATTCATGATGCTGGATCAAGGCGATGTTAAGCAACAGAGTCAATGAGTTAGTTGAAAGAGCATTGTTGGAAGGCGACATTAAAGCCAAAGTCGCGATAGAGAAAATCAATCAAAAAGCGATGCCGGTGATTGAAGGGTTACCTGTGATTGAGAGCACGCCGTCAGAAGAAAAGATGCTGCTAGATATTGAAATGCAGTCCGAGCAGCTGAATCAAAATGCTATTAAGGCCGCACGAGTTGTTGCGAGCCTTCCTTTTATCTTGTGTATGTTTAGTTTTGTCGGACACGGATAAAAAATAAAGCCTTATATAAAAGCCGCTCGCGGAAACGCTAGCGGCTTTGTCTATTGTATACCAAGTCTTGAGATAAGTTATGTTCCCACTATAGATGGTTCGGATATCTGACTGTTCATGAGTAGCCTAACTTTAAACCGTCCGATATTGTAGCTTTTGTCACGTATCATCATTACAAGTGAGCGACTTCCTGTCACCGTATTTACTACCTGAAATGGTGTCCGGGAGTTAGACCATCACAGTTTATGGTCATAACCTTTTATCGGAAAAAGAAAAGAATAAACCGGCAATCAAAATAAAACTCCCAAGGATCGCCGTTTGCCAAGTACTTGGAATCCCAACCAGTATTAAGACATTACTTACTAATGTAATTAGGATAACACCTAAAATTGTCCCGCCAACAGTACCTGAGCCTCCAGTTATCCTTGCTCCACCTAGAACAACGGCCGCTATAACTGCTAACTCAGTGCCAGCTAGGTCAAATGGGTTTGCTAATCTATTGGAGGATACATGCAAGATACCCGCAATACCTGCTAGGAAACCGGCATAGGCAAAAACAAAGAGCTGGACTTGAGCGACCTTAAAGCCAAGTCTTTCGGCAATATCGGGGTTGCCCCCAACAGCATAGATTGCGCGTCCTATTAAAGTCCGGTTGAGGATATACCAAGTAAGTAAGGTTGCCGCTAGTAGTACAAGTACATAGGCTGGTAATTTGACTTCAAAACCAGCATCGTTAGTCATAGTTATCAGTGTTATCTGGCCGAACTGCTCCATTGACGAAGGGATATTCATGAACAATGCCGTTCCGATAAAAGTCAATAAAAAACCTCTAAACGCATATTGAGTACCTATGGTAATTATCAGTGAAGGAGCTTTTAATGTATTTACGAGTAAGCCATTAATCATACCTAACAGTGTCCCGCCCAAAGCTCCCATAGCCAGAATCGGTACGATACTGAGTCCCGGTATGTAATGGGTAACAAACATAGTGACGGAGTACATAACTAGGGCGGCAACAGAGGTGAAAGAAACCTCTAGCCCTCCTGAGGCAAGAACTACAAGTACGCCCAGCGCAAATAGCCCGCGAATTGCCGATGCTCTAAGAATGTCAAATACATTCGCCATTTGCCAAAATGAGGGTGATATCGCGCCGACAACAATACAAACAATCACAATGAGTAGTATAGGGAATACTATTGGGTGGTAAATTAACCAGTTCTTAATTTTCTGATAGACATTGGTATTGTTTATTAAATCAAGGGATTTGGTGCTCATGTCAGTCATAGCGGAACTCCTTTTGTCGCTTTCTTTCCACTGGACATTTGTGCATACAACTGCCTCTCTGTTAGTTCCTCAACGGGGAGGATGGCTTTGATTTTTCCTCCAGACATAACAGCGATACGATCACAGTTTTGTAGTAACTCTGGTAAGTCATCACTGATGATGATAACGCCCATCCCAGATTCTGCTTGATTTTGGATTATTTGGTATATGGTGTCTTTGGAACCAACGTCGACGCCTACTGTGGGGCCGTGTAAAATCAGTAGTCGAGGCTCTGTAGCAAGCCAGCGTCCAATTAATACTTTCTGTTGGTTACCACCACTCAAGGATTTAACCGGTGCCAAAATATCACTCGCCACAACAGTTAAGTTTTTTATCATGGCTTGGGTGTGATCTGTTGCTCGTGTCTTATCAATCAGCCCTAACTTTCCTCTCAATTTACTTAGAATACCCATAATGGCGTTGTCTAATATTGATTTATCGAGGAAAAGGCCTTCATTTAAACGGTCTTCCGGTACGTAACCAATACCGGCTTGGACGGCATCATCCACTTGCTGAAAGGCCATCGATTTGCCATTGATGAGAATGTCCCCCTTTACGGCGGGTTCGACTCCAGCAAGGGCCTTGGGTAACTCATTTCGACCAGAATCTAACAGGCCGGTAATTCCTAATATTTCGCCTTTATTAAGGGAAAAGCTGATATCGCTGAAAGCTCCAGGTTTTTCAAGCTGTTTTACTTCAAGTAAGGTATCACCTGTATGCTGCGGTAATCGGTATCGGCCTTGCGTAATTTCCCTACCTGTCATCAGGTATCCTATTCGCTCTTTACTCAGATCCGAAATATCACATTGGCAAACAAGTTCCCCATCTCTCATAACAAGGCCAATCCCCCCGATTTCCTTACATTCGTCAAGTTTATGAGTCACAAAAAGGACGGCAACACTTTGCGTTTGGAGTTTTCGTACTACGGTTATTAGGTTATCAACTTCATTTTTTGTGAGAGCTGTTGTTGGTTCGTCCATTATGACCAACCCCGCACTACCGGCAATTGCCCTAGCAATGGCAACTAACTGTCTTGTTGCAATTGGCAAGCGGTCGACTTGGGTGCCTAAAAAGCTTGGGGTAGTAGGGAGCCCTACAATTTGCAAAGCGGTTTTTGCTGTATTAATTAAGGTTTGGCGATCCAGTTTGCGATATAGGCTTCCTTGTGACTTCACTAGCTGTTGGCTTAGGCCTATATTTTCTGCCACACTTAAGTTTGGTAGTAATGACAAGTCTTGATAAACCGTTTCTATACCCGCAGATAAGGCTTTGATTGAGTTGAAATCCGTTTGTGTTTCACCCATTACCATTAATTGGCCGGACGAAGCCGGGTGTGCCCCTGCAATAATTTTTATTAGAGTACTTTTTCCACAGCCATTTTCACCAAGAAGATGGTATATCTGTCCTCGCTCTATCTTCAGGCTGACTCCTCGAAGTGCATGGACACCACCGAATCGCTTGTGAATGTCATGTAAATCAATAAACGAATGGGGAGAGTCGTGTCTGTGCTCTGTCAGGTTTTCTTCCAAAGATATCGACACCATAATCAAAAGCTCCTTCTGAGATTACAGTAGCTGAAAATAGGGGAGTCTGGGCTCACTATCGAACCCAGACAATAGGTTTAGAATGGGTAATTTTTATAATTTGAAGCGTCTACATCTACCCAGGCCTGCCCATGAACGATGATGCCTTTACCAGCTCCTTTTGTGACTTTTATGTTGTTGTAGCCAGGGACGCCAAGATCCATACCGTCCTTAATTTCTTCACCATTCAACGTCATGTTAGTCAGGATATTCATCACTTTCCCAGCATCTTTGGGATCCCAAAAAGATATATATTGTACTGCGCCGCTTTCTAGGTATGGGCCTGTATCCTGAGGGAGCCCAAGGCCGACGACACACACTTTTCCAACCAAGCCTGCTTCTTCAACAGCACGTCCGATACCTATCACATCAATCGCCGAGCCTCCTTGAAACCCCTTGATTTCAGGATAAGATCTTAGGATCTCTTTAGCGAGTTCATAGGCACGGTTTGCATCGTTAAAACTTTCATTTTTAGGTGAGACTAGTTTCATTTTCGGAAACTGTTCAGCATATTGAGCGCCACCGTCTGCCCATTGAACATGGGTAAGACTACCTAATGAGCCTACAAATGATGTCCATTGGCCTTCATGGCTCATGCAGTCACTAAGCTTTTCATTGAAATTGGCACCAAACTCATAATTATCGAAGGCTTCCATATCAACCATCGTATTTTGAATATTGTCTGCTTCATGGGTTGTGATAACTATTCCCCGCTGCATTGCGCGGCGGAACACCCCTTCAAGAGCAGAGGGATCCATAGGGACTACGGTAATAGCATCGACACCTTGTGCAATTAAATCTTGAATTATTGCCACTTGTTGGGCAGCATCAGCTTTAGCTGGGCCAACTTGCCGTGCTTTGACCCCATCGGTTTCTTTGCCAAACGCAACCACACCTTGGCCCATACGGGTAAACCAGTTCTCTCCGGTTACCTTGACCACTGTGACAATTTCTTTTTCTGCTGAAAGGGCGGGTAAGCTCAATGTTGCAGCAATAAGCAGAGAGAGACTATGGAGTAAAAAATTAGATTTAGACATTTTGTTATTCCTCATTTTATTAACCCTTTTACTGTCTGTTTTACGCTATTAATTAGAGACAGTTTATTGGGTTTATTTAATTTAATTTGGGTGTAAGAGAAGAGCGTAACTTTAGATAATTAATGATGTTCGTTTTGCTCGCGAGTAAGAATATAAGAAGCAATACTCCCCATGCACAATCACGGAAGAAGTTTGAAATAGCCATAAAGTTAAATAAGCTAGACATTAATTGCAACGCAATAGCAGACATCAAAACACAGATGACCCTACCATAGCCTCCTTCTGGTTTTACGCCTGCCATAACGGCAATCAGGATAGCAACCATAACGTAACTTGAACCATAATCCCATTTTACACTCGATGTTCTTGCTGCAATGATAATTCCTGAGACAGAGGCGAGAAGGCCAGCTAGAGTATAAGTTATGAAGTACATACGTTGCACTTTAATTCCAGAGAACTTCGCTGCTTTGTCATTGCTTCCTAATAAAAAAAGACGGATTCCGTAGGATGAATATCTTAATATTAGCGCCAATACAGCAGCAATAAATAAAAATAGTGAAAAACTAATGGGTATGCCTAAAATTGCTGAATTTGCAAATTCATCAAGGGGTTCAATAAAACCAAGTCGAAGTGCTGAGCCTCCTGTTAACCCAACGGCAACACCTGTAAATAACATTTGGGTGCCAAGCGTTGCTATGATTGGTGTAAGGCCGGCATAACCAACAAGTAAGCCATTTATCATACCGCCAGCCAGACCCGTCAATAAGCAAAAAACAGCAAAGACCCCGCAATATAACAGGGGAGACTCTGCAGCCAATGCAAATGATGGTGTGAATAAATAAGCAATAACTCCCGATAAGTTGGCTAAAGCAATACCAGATAGGTCAATACCACCTCTTCCAGCTGACATCGCTAGCATAACACCAAAGGCTAACAATCCAAGCTCTGACAATTGTATAGCCATTGATTGAAGGTTATAAATACCAACAAATTTCGGCCCAACCAGAAACAAAGAGGAAACAACCACTAGGGCATTTACAAATAGTAGAAAACCGAGTTGACCGTCAAAGAACTTAGAAGACATATCACCTCCATAATGTATGATAACGTTCACAAACAGAAAATTAGGTATTATATTGATCTAGCCAAAAGTATGGCTATTCTAATTGATTCATCGTACTGGTAACGAAAGCCTCTATGATCAAGTAGCAAGATGTTGCTCCCGCATCTAAGACACCCCGAGAACGTTCTCCTAATCTCGATGCCCGCCCAAATTTAGCCTGCATTTCTTTAGTTGACTGCCATCCATAATTCGCACCATTAAGGAATGAAGATAAAGTCTCTCTCTCTGTCCTATTATCAGCAATTGCTGCAGACATTTTATCCAGTGCATTAGCGAGGGTGTCTATTAATGTTTTATCACCTTTCCTAGCTTCACTTATTTCCATTAACTCTTCAGCAGCAAAGTTGAATGCATTATAAATGTCAACAACTTCTACTTTGTCTCTATCTAGCATTTCACATAGAGCGAAGAATATAGTTCCATAGATAGGGCCCATGGAACCTCCAATATCATTGAATAACGTTGAAGCAACGATCTCACTTGATTCTGCAAAGCTTGGAGGTGGGGTAGTCTTTTTTATTGATTCTTTGGCAATAGAAAAACCCTTGGCCATGTTTATGCCATGGTCACCATCAGCAATAAGGCCATCAAGATCACTGAGATATTGTTTAGATTCAATAATTTTATCTGCAATATAAATGATATTATTACAGTCGAGATTTATCATAATAGGGCTCCTGATTGATTTAGCCCAACTGACTTGCAAGGTACTTGAATGAGTTCTTTAAGTTCATCATCCAGTTTCATCATGGTGAGTGTTACTCCCATCATGTCTAGAGATGTGAACAAATTACCAATGAAGTTCTGTTCAATATTTATTTTGTGTTCGTTAAGCATGGTTGATAACGAATCATAAATAATGTAAAGCTCATTAATCGGGGTAGCACCAAGACCCGAAAGCAGTACGACGATATCGTCACTAGAGCTAAATAGCTCATCATTCAAAATGGTATCAAGCATTTTTCGAGTCGCAACGTCTGCAGTACTGATAGCCTCTACTGAAACACCAGGTTCACCATGATGGCCAATACCGATCTCCATTTTACCTGGCTCGATAGTAAAGTTAGGGTGCCCGACATCGGGAATAGTACAAGAGGTAAGACCAATTCCAATAGACAGGGTATTATCAATCGCTTTTTGAGCAACATGAATAACCTGATCAAGATCATAACCTTTTGATGCCGCGGCACCTGCGACTTTCCACATTAGAATTTCACCGGCAACACCACGTCGTTTTTCTTTTTCTTCTTTTGGGGCACTTGCCACATCATCATTGGCAACAACGGTTTTAACTTCAACCCCTTCACGTCGAAGCATTTTTATTGCCATTTTGACATTCATATTATCACCAGCATAATTACCGTATAGGCAGGCAACACCCGCACCACCATTTGCTGTCCGCATCGCATCAGCAAAGTGTTTCGCTGATGGAGAAGAGAAGATTTCCCCTATAGCGACGGCATCAACGAGATTTTTTCCGACATAACCAACAAATGCAGGTTCATGTCCAGATCCGCCCCCTGTTACGATACCCACTTTTCCCATTACTGGGGCATCATTACATTTTACAACTCTTGGGTTGTCTGTCGTTGATATTAAATCTTTATTCGCTTTAACAAATCCGCGAATTGAATCTTCTACTACCTGTTCGGGACGATTGACAAAACGTTGCATAGTACACTCCAAAATCCTAGATGCGAAAAACCACATGAAGTAAGAGAAGTGACCGTTCATAAGAACGAGAATGATTATATGATCTGCAATATGCTGGGTTTTGTGCTGGTTGTTGAGAGCATAAACCGAAAAAGATCAATTTTACATGGTCTCAAAAATCTAATAGGTAGATGATAAATAGCACAATCAAAACAACATTATGGCAAATACATTAAGTCAACACTTCTGGTACGCAACTGATAGCGTACTCCTGTGTTTCATATGCTCAATGAGTGTTTATTTGTTTGGTGGAGCTGATCACAAAATATACAGTTTATTGGTTGTTATCTGTGACTTAATGCATTGAAGAGAGCTTTATTGACTGTATCTATACGTTCATAAAAGGTGCAGATCAAAAGCCCAACGTTTGCGTTGGGCCTTGTCTAAAGCAGCTGAAGCTTTACGATTATGACACTTTCAATTCTCGGGTTTTCCATAGTGATCCAATAATTGCCGTGCTGATGGTCAATACAATCACACCCAGAGAGACGGGAGTTGGGATCGCATAGCTGGTTTCCATCAGTAGCATCTTGATACCGATAAAGCTCAAGATGAAAGCCAGTGCCGGACGTAGGTAGCAGAAACGGGTCAGCATACCTTCTAGTACAAAGTACAATGAACGTAATCCAAGCAAGGCGAATACGTTAGCTGTCATGACCAAAAAAGGCTCTTTTGTCACGGCAAAAATAGCAGGGATGGAATCGAGAGCAAACATCACATCGGTCAATGCGATCACCGCGATCACTATTAACAACGGAGTCGCAATCCAACCTTTGTTGTCTTTGACGAAGAACTTGTGATCCCTGTATTCATCAGAGACCCGAAAACATTTCTTCACCATGCGTACGGGTAGCGATTGGGAGAAGTCTTCTTGTTCTTCTTCATCTTCGCGCCACAATTTGTAACCGGTATACAGCAAGAAGGCCGCAAATACATACAAGATCCAGTGGAACTGGGTAAGTAGTTCTGCACCAACAGCAATCATGATCGCACGAAGGATCAATGCACCGACAACACCTAGCATCAGCACCCTAGGGCGAATCGCTTCAGGTACGACAAATTGGCTGAAAATCAACGCGAAGACAAATAAGTTGTCGACACTTAAAGACTTTTCAAGCAAATAGCCGGTTAAGAAAGCCGTCGCTGCTTCACTGTTGGTATAGCTGCTTTCTGGTGCCATCAAAGGCCAGTACAGGTAGATAACCACATTAAAGGCTAGAGCCAATATCACCCAAAATACACTCCATACAGCGGCTTTTTTAATGGTGACTTTACAACCACGGGTTTGATACAGGTCCAGCGCCAACATTAAGATGGTTAGAACAGCGAACCCTTCATAGCTTAAAAGGCTCATAGTTTACTCCTTTCACGATCGAGTGCGCGAAAGGGGTGGGATATGACCAGACCTTTCGCGCATTAATGTCATGGACTATCTCTTTGCCAATTGGCAAATAAAGATAATCCTGCACGGTTGTGCATGATTAATGGCGTTGGTCTCGTCAGAATGGTGTAGGGCTGGTGCTACAAATCCACCCTCGGCTGCCGGAAGTACAAGACTTCGAGATGACGACAGACGAACAATTGGTGACTACTCCCCAAAGCAGGCGCATTCTAAAAGCAAATTTCACAATGCGCTAGTGATAATTTACACCAAATACATAAATAATTAATTTATTATGATGAAATGCATCAAGGTGATATACATCAGGGTGCTATGCGTCAAGTGATTTGATCTAACTTGGATATTTACCTTCTTTGTCATAAATCTGTCACAGACGAGCGCTAATTTCGTGGCAAAAAAATGCGATTAGTTCATACTTAACCATGACTGAATATCGTATTTTTTTGTCATGTTAAAAAAGAATTTGATTAGGTTACCACGTTTTAATCCTGTCATATTGATATTCTATATAGGTCTATACCTTTGTTATATTATTGTTCTATTTTTGTGTTTTTTTGATCGAGGCAAAGTATCATGGAAAGGAAAGTGTTGATTAGAAATATTTCTTATATGGAACGCGAGCTGTCGGAAATGAGAAAAGAACTGGCACAGCTTGATGCTCAAACAGAGCAACAACAAGGGCTGGAAACACAAGAGGGCATGACTGTCCGTCAAGTTTATTTCCAGCTCTAATACCCATTACCAATCAGATAATTAATTGATAAATAAGTTATTGGATTGGTTGAAAACAAAGAAAGCGTGACAGCATTATCGTCACGCTCAGTGCTTCAAAACCTTAGTGAACGTTTTTATTCTTGCTGATAATGAGCGTAGTTCAGATTTAGCGTCAAACTTATCAGAACACGTTATCAATACATCCTCGTGACTTATCGCCACTTTACCGAAGTCTATATCAACCATTTCAACCATTGCATTCTCTACATTAGGAGAGTTACGGGTAGTTACTCACGGCCGCATTGGTAGATTTATTATGACCAACGACAGGGGCGAACTTGTAGGGATGAAGCTGATGTACTTACTTCTTGGTGATATATCGACGCGGCGTCTTAACCGACAAGACATATCTATGTCTTGAGTTAGGCATGAGTTTTAAAGTGTTACAGGGTAGCGCTTTTGTTGAGCTTGCGATATCAGATGTAAAAAAAGCTGCATCAAAGTGGATGATTCGGCTCAAGGGATTACTGAAGGCCTAAATGCAGGTACGCGTACGAAAGCGCTCGAAGCTTTTGCTCAATCTGGTGCACAATGACTAAATTGACATCTATTGCGCGCCGTTTAACGGCAGGCGAGCGCTTATAAACTCAGCAATTAGACATTATGATTTCACGATAAAAGGTTCTCTAATGAATAACTGCCTAAGATGTTTGAAAGAGATTGAGAAAACCTAGGCAAGTTGCCCTTTTGGTGCAGTCATTCATCAAAAGGGCTTTTTTTGTGCAACTGCTTCTTATTGTCTCACCATGTTGGTGCGTCGTGGTTGTGACTTCATTTTCTACTCAATTTTAGCGCGAACTATCAATGGGTTAATAATTATCCATTATGGCGTAAATATTGCTCTGTTCTCTGTATTACATACTGTGCGCTAGGGGAAAGGATGAAAAAGGAAGCAATTACCGTTATTTTGGCTGGTGGAGTAGGCTCAAGATTGTCACCATTAACTGACCACAGAGCTAAACCCGCTGTACCTTTTGGTGGTAAATATCGGATTATTGATTTTACACTCACCAATTGCTTACATTCTGGACTACGTCGAGTGTTGGTGCTAACTCAATATAAGTCACACTCACTTCAAAAGCACCTGAGAGACGGTTGGTCTATTTTTAATCCTGAACTTGGTGAGTACATTACTGCGGTACCTCCACAAATGCGCACTGGTGCTAGCTGGTATCAGGGCACGGCAGATGCTATCTACCAGAACCTCTACTTACTCACCCGAAGTGAAGCAAAATATGTCGTTGTACTTTCCGGCGATCATATTTATCGTATGGATTATGAGCCAATGCTCAAGCAACATGTTGAAAATGAAGCTGATTTAACCGTTGCCTGTATGGAAGTACCAAAACCAGAAGCTCATGCCTTCGGTGTAATGTCCATTGATGAGTACCAACGTATCTACTCTTTCACAGAGAAGCCAGAAGATCCCCAGCCATTGCCAACTAATCCTGATGCCTGCTTAGCCTCGATGGGGATATACATATTCTCGATGAAGGCATTGGAAGAAGCTTTAGAAAAAGATGCAATTTGCCCATCAAGTAGCCATGATTTCGGTAACGATATTATCCCCGGCCTGATCGATGGTGAGCGTGTTTATGCTTATCAATTTGGTGGTTCAGAGGGTAGGGTAAGTCAAGATGCTTACTGGCGAGACGTCGGTACTCTTGATTCGTTCTATCAAGCCAACATGGATTTGTTGTCATATTGTCCACCCATGGATCTTTACCAGAAGGAGTGGCCAATAAGGACTTATGAACAACAGTTGCCGCCGGCAAGAACGGTCTCTTCATCTGCGGGTAATGAAGGGATCTTCATTAACTCTATTATTTCAAATGGGGTAGCCATCAAGGGAGGTTCGGCACAGAACTCGGTGTTGTTTCCTAAAGTGAAAATCGAGAATGCCGCCGTGGTAATTAATAGCATTGTTTTCGAAGGCGTCGTGGTTGGTGAAGGGGCTCATGTAGAGAACTGTATTATCGATAAAGATGTTGTTATACCTGCAGGGACTGAAATTGGAGTGAACCCCAAACATGATGCAGAGCGGTTTGTCATTTCACCAAATGGAGTCGTTGTTATCTCATCTGATTATCAATTTTAAGAATAACATTCTTTAACCAAATGGAAGGCTGACAAATATTGTCGGCCTTTTTGTTTGCTAATGTTGCAATTTTGTTTAATTAATCATTTGCATAAATAAAGACATTTATCAATTGAGCTCAGTTGAATTAATTGATTTTTCAAGATGGTGATCACTATGTTCTCAAGGTTTTATTGATGTTAATCAATTGTTCCATGCGTATTTCCACTTTGATTTTTTGCTTCTAAAAAGCAGATCAACACCATATTTTCATAAATTAGACATAGCTCAAGCTTAAGTTAGTCGTATAGTAGTTATTAGCTAACAGTATATTTAGCCAGCTGCACATGAGTTATTAACAACAATGGTTATGTTTCTGAAAGGATGGTTATGGAAACATCAGTTGAATTCTCAAATCTAGACAATGTTGTTTTTGATTACACGACATTTTTATCAGCATCATGCAAACAAAGAGTAACACTTGTCGATGCGTTAAAAGCGCTGATTCCTGCATTTGAAATTACATGGACTTCTTCAATGCCACACGGAATGACAGACTCAGAGAAGTTGCAGTTGCAAGCACTAAAAGTGCTGTCAACCAATATTAGTGATACGAACAACCTGATTCGTTTGTTACGACTTGCCCGCGCAGAGCATATTGACGAGCTTATAATCAAGCTGCCTTATGCGCTAGAAGAGCTTCAACTGATTGAGATTGAGAGTAAAGCCGCGTGTAAGGTGATTAAGTTAGATGATGAAGGGGAAGTGCTTAGAGCGCATATGCTCTGAATGCTTATTTGTTCAGGTAAATTAAAAGCCAGCGTTTAGTACGCTGGCTTTTTCATATCTAAATCATACCTTTCCACAACATGCCAACGGCTAAGCAAGCCGCCATAGTCAGTATGCTGGCGGCTGTCATTTCCTTGCCAACAAATGGTCGTGTTTGCTGTTCGCGTTTGGCTTTAATGTAAAAATATAAGCCAGGTAGGTACAGCAGAGCTGATAGCAGTAAATAGCCAAGGCCAGAGGCATAAAGTAGCCATAATCCGTACAGGCTGGCGCAAAGGCCGACAACAAACAATGAGCCACGGTCTTTGCGCTCAATGGCCAGTTTTAGTGTATAGGCACCAACCAAAAAGTAAGGCACTAAGATCATCTCTGAGGCAATCGCAAGCAGGGTGTCATAGGTACTGCCGGCGAACATCACAAAGATAAGGCTGACCTGGATACAGCAGTTGGTTAACAACAAGGAGTTCACTGGGCTGCCAGCTTGGTTCTGCTTGGAAAAACAAATCGGGAACATTTTGTCTTTAGCACCTAAATACGGCGCTTCAGAGGCTAGTACTGTCCAGCTGAGGAAGGCGCCACAGACGGAGACCAGCAGGCCGCCACCGATGATGTATTTACCCCAAGGCCCAAGGATTTCAGTCAGTACCTTTGCCATTGAAGGGTTCTGGTAGGTTGCCAGTTGCTCGGTGCTAATCACCCCCATCGAAAGCAATGTAACAAAAACGTAGATGGTAAGGGCGGTGAGTAGGCCAAGAATCGTTGCGCGGCCGATATCCTTGCGGTTCTTTGCACGGTTTGACACCACAACTGCACCTTCAATACCGATAAATACCCATACTGTAATCAACATGGTGCCCTTTACTTGGGATAGCAGATCATGTTGCTCACCAAAGTGGAGCCCTGTGAAGTCGAATACAAACGTATCCCACTGAAAGGCGACAAACGCAGAGAAGATAAACAGGAACAAAGGGATCAACTTGGCACAGGTTGTCACCATATTGATCATGGCTGCGGTTTGGACACCGCGTAATACTAGTGCATGTACCAGCCACAGTAATACAGAAGAACCGATGACTGAAAGCCAAGTGTTCCCAGCACCAAACAGTATCATATCGGGGGTATCGAACAGCATACCTAACGTGCTGAATACGATTACTAGGTATGAGACATTAGCCAGCATTGCACTTAGCCAGTAACCCCATGCCGAGCAGAAGCCGACGAAATCGCCAAAGCCAGCTTGAGCGTAACCAAAGACACCGCTTTCGATTTCAGGCTTTAGCCGCGAGAGGTGTTGGAAAGCCAGGGCGAGGAAAATCATTCCTATACCTGTGATTGTCCAACCGATTATTACGGCTGCGGGACTGGCAACAGCTGCCATATTTTGAGGAAGGCTGAAGACACCCGCACCTATCATTGAGCCGATGACCAAAGCGGTTAGCGATCCTAATCCCAGTTTCTTTTGCATTTATACATCCGGTTATAACGACTGAATATTTATAATTTTCAGGCGTATTATGATGGTTTTTTCTTGATTTGCACGGCCGAATTGATGCAAGTCACGCAATTTATAGTTAATTACACCATTCATTGTACTGGATCAAAAAAGCCATCCGCATTGATGATGGCTTTGTAAGTATAGGAAAGAATTATGTCTTGGTTCCTGAGCGTAACTCTGCAATTCGACAGGGTATTCAGTGGTATGTGATCTGCGATTTGTCGTCTCGGTTGATAACAAATGCATAGCTAGCACCTGCATCTGATGCTTCACGGATGGCGTAACTGGCAAAATGTTGAATATCACCCGTTGCAATGACGGCACTGCAGTTACCACTGCGAAGTGCTTTTTCCATCAGTTCCTGATCAGTCTTGCTTTTTTTATTGGCCAATACGAGGACCTTGTTTAAATTGATACCGGCACTTTTCATTAAATTTTTGTCAATTAGCGAATTCTGACCGATAAACATGATCCAGCGATTCTGCTGGCTAGCTTGTTTGAGGATACGTAAAAAGTAAGCCAACTGTGCTTGGCTTTCGTCATTGAACGAAACCTCAATTGGGCAATTAACGTTATGAGGAGAAGAAGAGCCCTCAGGCTGAGCGGCAAACGTCGCTTTGTAGACCTGAGAAGCAGAAACTGTGTTTTGGTGTTCAAAGTAAGCAGCCATAATCCTTCATCCTTAAACAGTGTTTATTTATACATGCTGTATGCTTATACAGTAGTTTTATTTGGATACTGTTGCAAGTGTTTTTTGCATTGAGTTGAACAGAATAGTGAATTGTTCGAATAAAAGTTTTATGATTTTGGGTTTAAGTGATTGTTTTTTATATAGATATAGTTGTCATTTAAATGATTAGGTGTTGATATGCAAATGAGTAGGCTTCAGTTTTTAGCACTAAAAAGGATTAGGACCAGTACTGTATACAGGCAAAAACCACTGTATAACACCTGTATATACAGCGGTGATGGCTGTCAGAATGACCAGGTGTGTTTATGTGTGTTGTCTCTTGGCGTATATATGCGCATGACGGGTTTGTATAATGTTCCGTCATCTATGTAATCATACGTGGAGTAGCTCAAAAAATGATGAGGCTAAAGGTAATACCAACCAAAAATACGATATTACGGTTAACTGATTACAAAAATTGATTGTACAAATATGCAAGAGCATTGAGTGCGGTGCTTTGAGTGTTTGCTGCTACCATTTTGTTCGTTACAAGGTGCGTTAAAAACTGTTCAACATCCTTTGAGTCTAGCATGGTAGGGTGTTGCTTGTTGTGAAACAGGATATAGGAACGTTTCCAGTAAATATAAGAGTCTACGGTCAATTTTTTGTAATGGCGAGAACATATGCTTTTTGATGGCGTTTAAAAAAGGTGAGTTAGTCATAATTTATACTCGTTGAAAATAAATACTGAAGATAAGTTGCGCAATGTGAAGAGAGAAATGGACAGTTATTATTTGCGACGTACCTATCACTTTCAATGAGAGTGTATGGGGGATATAAAGAAAATATGCAGTAAGTCAATTATCGAGAATGATGATGGGGATATGATGAATCTCTCTTCAATTGTTTGTTAGCTACTTTAATGATGCTACTTAACCCGTTGTTTTAAATTTGATATTATCTGTTTTACGTAATTAAATTAAGTGATATGAAGAATTGTAAAGATGAAATAGTATTAATATAAAGTTGTTAGGTGGTGGATTTAGTCTATGAGAAAATTATCTGGTTCAACATTTATTCAAAAGCAGTTACTTCCTTTGGTGTTTTTTCTATTTACACCGTTGTATTTAGTAATGGTTTTAATCACTGAAGCTTACCTGGAGTCATTATATTCTGTTTTAATCCCAATATTTGTTAGCGTCGTGGCTTTCTTTTTATTCAAGGTGAAAGTTTCAGATTTATCTGATGAAGTTTTAGATTATGGCGATTATCTGTTGTTTAGAAAAGGAAAAACAACTCAATTAATCCATTTTGACGAGATAATCAGTGTTTATAGTGAAAGAGGTTCACCAGAACGGATCATCATTAACCTTCGAACTGAAGGTAATATCGGGAAAAAATTAGTATTTACGCCTCCGTCAAGGTTGCATCAATATACAGAGAACCCTATAGCTGTTGAATTGATCGCCCGAGTGGAGAAATCAAGAGCCACCTAACAAACTGTGCAAGTTGACCCAATGCTTGGCACTTTTGCTTAGCAAAAGCTTATGCCAAGGTTTCGTGCAAGTTAGCTTGGTGTTAGGCAAGTGAGGAAAGTATGTACATATCAATTAAAGTAAGTCTGGTCTCAGGTCCGTATGCTTATGAAGACTGGAGTTGTGAAATTGAGTTATCGAAAAAGACATCATTGCGCGAATTGAATGAAATCATCCTTAATGCCGTTGGCTTTGATAATGACCACTTCTCTCAATTTTTCATTTCTCGTAGAGAATTTGGTTCAAGTCGAGAATCGTTCGATGACCGCACATACTCTCTCGATACTGAGTTATATGGTTTATTTCCACTGCCGAAAGGTAAAAAGCTATTTTACTGGTTCGACTTTGGCGATGATTGGATATTTCAGGTATCCAAATCTCGCAGCAAACCTAAGCCATTTGTAGATGGGACAGAGTATCCTAGAGTGGTAAAAGAAGCAGGTGTTAAGCCAGAGCAATATCCGGAGTCTGAGTGGTAAATTTGCCTAACAAACTGTGCAGGAGGGATTTACACTTGGCAGTTTTTGTATGGAGTTCAGTGCATTTGGTTGGTTTTATGGGGCGCACCTTACCTTTAAATCATCTCAGTGTTTAAGGCCAAACAAAAGCCCAGAAACATCATTGTTTCTGGGCTTTAATATCTCAGGCTGATTTAATTAAATTTAATAAGCAGTTAAATCATTTTTTCAACCGGTTTCCAACGAGCAACATCAGCAGGTAGCTTAATGCCTTGCGAAGCCAGCAGATTAATTCGAGCTAAATAAGCGGCGCCGTGCATCAGATGTTTTGCAACATCAGCAGCTTGGCGGTTTGTATAATCATCTAAATAGCTACCTTTCGCCCATGCATTGAATGCACCTAGTGCAGGACCCGCCCAAATTTGATAGTCCATTTCACGACCCGCTTCACCGGTGTTTGACCAACGGCTAGAAAGACCAAGATACCAGCGGAAAATCAATGCCATCTTACGTTTAGGATTGCCTTCGGCACGCGTAATTTGCTTCGGATCGCGCTCACTAAAGTGCGCAACGGTGCCAGCCCAGATGTCATCGAGTGTTGAGCGGAAAACTTGGGTTTCTAGCTTATGACGCTCATCGGCAGGGATCGCTTCAATTGAATCATAACGAGTGTAAATGTCATAAAGCTTATTGGCACGCATAGGGAAGAGCGTACCGCGTTTAACAACTTGTAATTTAACGCCCATTTCAAACATGTCGGCAGCGGGTGCCATAGTGACGTCGGCCATTTCAGTGGTCGAAAGCAGTTTACGAGTATGATCACTCGCGCCCGCTTCAATACATGCTTGGTTGACAGAGCCTGTGACAATATAAGCGGCGCCCATATTGAATGCAGCCAGCGCGGCATCGGGAGTGCCAACACCACCGCCAGTACCGACACGAAGCGGTGTTTTGTATTGGTGTTTAGCTTGAATTTCTTCTTTCAACGCTAAAATTGTAGGTAGCAAAGTGACCAGAGGGCGGTTATCGGTATGACCACCCGAATCCGCTTCAGCGGTAATATCGTCAGCCATTGGAACGAGTTGTGCTAGTTCCATTTGTTCTGGTGTAATTCGACCTTCGTCCACCAAACCTTGCAGCATTTTAGCAGGCGCAGGCTCCATGAACTTGCTTGCTACTTCGGTACGGCTGACTTTGGCGATAACTTTGTTAGCAATAACAATATCGCCTTTTTGATCGCGGCTTAAACCTGCAGCGCGGTATTGCACAATTTGTGGTGTTAAACCTAAGAAGGCTGATGCTTCTACAGTACGCACCTTATGCTTTAGGAATAGCTCGACACTACCGCGCTCAAGCGCTGGTTCGCTTGGGCTGTGGATCAAGTTAAACGCGTAAGGACCGTTAGGCAGTGCTGCTTGAATACGGTTAATCGCTTGCTCTACACGTGAAGGAATGAGCCCCGCAGCGCCAAATGAACAAAGAATACCAGCTTGGCCGAGAGCAATGACGAGTTCCTCAGAAGAAATACCGTTTGCCATTGCACCTGCGTAGTAAGCGTATTTCACGCCATGTACACGACAAAAATCACTGTCACCAAGGCGTTGTGTGCCAAGTGCTGGCGCAAATGCACTGACAGGGTGTGTACTGCTAGCGCTTGCGCTATCACCAGAGGTCAGTTCTGCCTCTTGGCTTACACCAAGCCCTTTTTCTGGGTGATTGATGACGTAGCAGCCGCGGCTCAGGTCTTTTAATACTTTAGCCATTGCTTCGGTATTGAATTGAGTGGCACTTTCTTCAACTTGCCATGGCCAAGGAGAAAGCTTTTCGTTATTTAGGGTTGTTTGCATTGTCATGTTCTAATCCTTAACTCAAGCTTCTTCGATACAAATAGCGATGTCTTTTACTTCGTAAATGCGTAGGCCGTCTTTACTCAAGTTGGCGTCACCAATAATAATGCGCTTACCGTCTTCATCTTTAATTGCTGTGATGTGTACATCGAGCGACATTTGTTTGTTCAATGGGTTGATTTGACCACGGTATTTCCATTTCACTTCCGATTGGATTTGACCAAATTTAGGTGAGTGGAAACCCGCACCAAGATCTTTGTTTAGGGCGTAGGTTTGCATTAGCTCAATAATCGCTTCAACACCTAATGAACCTGGCATAACAGGATCTTGATGGAAGTGGAACTGGAAGAACCAATCACTTGGGTCGATAGTGCGCTCTGCTAGCACTATCATGGAGAATTACTTTCAACCACAAGAAATAAAATCATTAATGCAGTTAGGCCTGAGCGATCAGCGCCGACGTTTTTTTGATTTGTGGGTGCTTAAAGAGTCGTATATTAAGGCGACAGGGCTTGGGCTTGCTCAATCGTTAAAATCATTTGGTTTTGATTTTTCTTTAAACAAAAAACAACAGCTTTCACTTTTCGATGAAGATTCGGCGTGTGAACAATCACTCGAAATAGTGACGGGTATTTGTGTAAATGCATTGGAAGGCAATGTGGGCAGCGAGCAAGTAGGAGGGCAAGCATGGCTATATATTTAGGGCGCTTGTCAGCAAGCTATCGTTTTGGCTTGATAGTGAAAGGACGCAAATTGGATGTGTCTTCTATTTACGCCCGAAGAGTTTCACTAGTGAATGTGCTCAATGATAATGATTAGGTTGCTGTGCCTTCATTGCCAATCGTAAATCACCTTGTATTGACATCTTGGCTCTAAACGATTGGGATTTAAGCCATTGATGCCATGCTATCAAGCAAATCTTGTGGGATCGGTTGTAGACGCTTTTGCTTATCTAAACAGACCATTTCAATATCGCCAATCACGGCGGCGCGTGTAGCGTTAGGGCGCCATACTTCTTGTCGCCACAAGGTTTTGTATTTTCCGTCTAGAGTAACGCTAGTGCGAATATCGCAAATTTCCGCAAATTCAACACCATCTTGAAAGATCATATTGGCTTTGTACACAGCGAAACCAAGGCCATGCTCATTCCATAAGGTTGCGAGTTTATCGCTGTCGATAACGTGCTCGCGAGCGCGTTCAAAATACTTCAAGAAGTTTGGGTGGTAAACAACACCTGAATGATCGGTATCTTCGTAATAAATTTGCACAGGATGATGATGAATGATTGTCATTGTTCAGGCTGTCTCGATTAAGTTGTATTTAGCGAATGCTGCCAGGCACTCTAATCAGCAGGACACTCTACATGACTGCATTTATAAACTTAATCGGTTTTGAACTGGTCATAGCAGCGAGGATCCTGAACTGGGCATTAGGCTTTAGCCCTAAGAATTGCTTGAAGGTCTGCTTGCGCTCATTAATAGATCTAACTGTCTTTGAGCTTTCTTTGGGTTATCGAGGTCCATGACTTCTATCATTTCGCACTCATCACGCACCATTTCGTTGATTAGGCTAGGGTAGTGACGACAGTCTTCAGGTCTATCGAGGTAAATACTGCAAGTGTATTTGTTTTTATCTTGTGGGTTCTGTTTGGGGCTGAGTTCTAGAAATGGGCAATGGTTTAATTGCTTTTTCGTTAGAGGATCAAACCAGATTTTCCCATCTTGTACATACTTGAATATATCGGGGTTAAATTGCTCCCATAAGTCAATTTCTTCTTTAGTCGCCGCAAGATCTCCATCACCATATTTGATACAGCATTTTCCACATTGGTTGCAGTCTTTCATAGTGTTTTCGTTGAGCCCAAAAGTTATCGAATGATTGTATCACTAAAAGACGGCGTTAATTTGCTTTTTCAAATCGAGGGCAGTAGCGTTAGATATTTTGCAATTAGAGCCACTAGTTACTGCAAGATCTGCCTTGATAACAACGATTTTTCCAGTGCAAATACTTGATCAACGACTTATCCAGATTGGTATAAATGAGTGCAATAGTTTTGGGTAAACACGGGTTATTCGACAGCAAAAGGGCAGGGTGAACGCCATTCGATCCGTTGCTTGAAACGTTATTCAAACAAACACTCTTCACGGTTATCGAGCCACAGAGGGTATTTGGTCATGGCTTTTGAATATAATGGGTTTTGATAATGTGCTGTCAGCCAGCGTTGAAGGTTTGGATAGGGTGTGTTTACGCCTGATTTCAGATAAGAACTGCGATCAACTCGGGAGAATTGGCTTATAAAAGGCAGTATTGCGTAGTCAGCTAAACTTGGTTGGTTACCCAGAAAGTAATTGTGCTTGGTTAGGCGTTTGTCGAGGTAGCTAATAAACCGTACGCATTGCTCACGATAATCGACTACATCCTTGTGGTGATACCGTGATGCAATTTTGTATTTATCCAATGAAACGACAAACTCAGTGTCGTTGCGATTGATCAGCTCCATCATGGCTTGAAAGGCGTCGGGGTAGGCACTTAAAAGCATGTTACTTGGGTCGCTTTGCTTTAATGCCCACACCATAATATCGAGGCTTTCATCAATAACAGATGAATCAGTACAAACCAATACCGGCACTGTCCCTTTTGGTGATGCTAATAACAATTCATCGGGAAGATTTTTAGTTACGACGTCACGAAGTATCACTGGTTGCTGGGCCAACAGCAAAGCAAGTCTTGCTCTAATGCAATAAGGGCAACGGCGAAGAGAGTAGAGTATGGGTAATGTCATGTGCTTCCCTTGCAATATCTAACGCTCTAGTATTGATGACTATAGACCTGTCATTGAGGTATTAGGTATTGCGAGGCGAACATTTCTGTTGCTAAATAGCAGTAAGAAAAAATAACGGTGAAAGGCTTCACGAAAAAAGAAACGTTAAAGTAAGATTGGTGCGGAGGGAGGGACTTGAACCCTCACGTCCTTGCGGACACTAGCACCTGAAGCTAGCGCGTCTACCAATTCCGCCACCACCGCATGTCATCTTACTTATCAGTGACTATTATTTGCGCCAGAGCGCTTGGAGCGAACAACGGGAATCGAACCCGTGTCATTAGCTTGGGAAGCTAAGGTAATACCATTATACGATGCTCGCATATAAGTCACTGATTACAAAGCAACGATAAGCCTAGGCTGACTTTCTCGCAATCGTAAAAGGTAAATTTTGCCACACCTATCACGCTTTAAAGCTGATTTTAGATGGTTTGATTAGATGGTTTGATTGTTTAATAAACAGAACAACTCGAATGTAACTTATAACGCCTTTATTGATTCATCTTTTCGATATAATCTCCCATTCGATATATTGAAAATAGGCAGATCGTTTCTGATAGATATTGACCAAAATGCGTCTAACCAAGGTTATTACTTCATGAAACCTTCGCCTGCCGTTGAGTTTGCACGCTTGCTTTATAAATCAAAGTTGCAGCAGTTTGTCGCTTAGCGTTATTTGGCCTTGTCGGTGATATTCAACGCAGAGATTGTTATCGACTCTCTGCGTTGAATGCTGTTAGCTCTTAGAGTGCTTCTACCGGGAAGAGCTCAGTAGGCTTAACAATTTCATTTTGGGCCGCGATGGTCTGCAGCTCCCACTCGCCGCGCAGTGAGGTTTCTTTCAATACCGCGTAACAGGCATCGTTACAATGGCTGAATGCTGCCTCTGCGTTGCCTTTTGCTAAGTACTGGCCAGTAAATAGGGCAGAGATCAGATCGCCAACACCAACAGGCTGCTTATCAAATTCAAGGTGAGGGCGTTGGGCTAACCAGCAACCTTCTTGGGTGGCCAGCATCATCGAGAACATCTCATTTGATACACTGTGTAAGTGTTTAACCAAAACCATCTTCGGCCCTTTGTTCAGAGCAACTTGGCAAGCCTTGATTGCGTCTTCTAAAGAGTTAATTTCCATACTAGCAAATTGGCTAAGCTCAAACTGGTTAGGAACGATGATATCTGCCATTGGCATCAGGGTGTTGATCAGGTGCTCGGCAATGCCTGGTGCAACAATACAGCCTTTATCTGGCGCACCCATAACAGGGTCGCATACATATAACGCCTTAGGGTTGGCTGCTTTTACTTTCTTGACCGTATCTTCAATTGCCAGGCATTGCTCGGCACTGCCTTGGTAGCCACTAAGCACCGCTTCACAATTAGCGAGCTGGCCGATTGCTTCCATACCGGACACTAAACTGGTGATATCTTCTGCTGCAAAAGCACGTCCCGTCCAGCCTTCTTGGTACTGTGTGTGGTTAGAGAATTGAACGGTATGGATTGGCCATACTTCAAAGCCCATACGCTGTAGTGGAAAAACGGCTGAACTGTTTCCTGCGTGTCCATAAACGACATGTGACTGAACAGAAAGAATGCCTTTCATTATTTTTATCCTGTTAGGGGTCTGTATACGGCATCGATAATAATGTGACATGCGGCTTATCACAATGAATTAATTGGTAATTGTTACATTACGACAGTGGGCGTTATCTGAACCGACTTGCCTGAGTCTTGATTGATACACTATTTAGATAACTATGAATAAATCGCTAAGGGTTGCACTATGGTGGTGATTGGTGTGATAGTAATTCTCTGAAAACGAAAGAGATAAAGGAGGATGCGTGAAACGATTGATGTTGGCCGTTATCGCAGGGGCAGCCTTACTAGTAGGGTGTGGCGAAGAATTACAGATTACAGCTCAGCCCGTAAAAAATGTTGAGGATGTGAAGTACCAAGATGGCAACCTTGATGTTTATTGCCTAACGGGTATTTGTCAGTTTGAGTTATCTTCTAACCAAGATGTGGACTTGAACGTTACCATGCATTACAGCGAGTCTCGATCTTTTGAAAAGATAGAGGGGGTCAGTGTGACAGGCCATGGTGGATCAAGCGTGCAGATGCAAGGTGGCAAAAGCTTTCAGTTATCTCTTGAAGCGAACACCCCACCAAGCACCATTCAGGTTGTCGATTACTACAGAAATTAATTTGTTATTGGCTGCGTGATTTTCGTTTATGGCGGTTGGAAGCATTCGGTGTTGGCTTAACTGGCACCGGCTTCTTGCCTGCAATAAGGTGTCGGATAGCGAGAATGGGGTGGTGGTATAGCATTTTGGGGCCACTATAGCGCATGATAATTCGAGAGCGTTCTTTGTAATCGGCTTTGTAGCAGTGAATTGGACATAGTTTGCAGGTCGGCTTTTCCTCACCATAAGGACAGCGATCGAGTTTGGTCAGCGCATAGGCCAAAAAGTCGGCACACGCTTCACACAGTGTGCCAGTGCCATGGTGATCCCTGCAGTAAATTTTCACCATTGCCTCGATAGTTTTATACTCAGTTTTTAGGCTTCCCATTAAGACGTTTATGTCTACTTTATGGTCACTCATGGTTATTTCTCTGGCTTTAAATCAAGGCGGTATTGATAAAGTTATATTTGAAATGTAACTTATTGGCAAGGTGAAAAATATGACATAAGTCGTCATTTTCCTTATAAACGCCCCGAATCATGTTACGAGAACGAAAAAATTACAGGTTTCTGCCAAGAATAGGCCCTTGATGGGTTGATTTCAGTGAGTATGAGCAGTAGTATCCGCACCTCTTTTTTTGTGGTGGTGTATATGAGCAGATTTGAGTGCCTAGAAAGAATCGTCGAAGAATATCGTAAGAAAGTTCGCGACGCGGAGTTTAATAAACAGAATGACAGTGAAGTCGCTAAAGTGTTGGTTCTGCTTGTTGGAAACTCTATGTTCAACTTGGCAGATGAATTTGCAGATTGGGTAAATCGTGGTGGTGATCGTAGCTACGGTGGTAAGTTTTTTGTGTCTAAGCAGCTAATGACATTGCTTGAGCCTGTAACTTTCCGCGGAGTGACTGTTCGCCGTGACTCGATTAAGCTATTTCGAATTTCTTAATTCGCTAGCATTTATCGTTTATTCAATGACTCTCATAAAAGAAAATTGAAGAACAGATTTCTAGCTGGATTTGCCTTTGAAATTTAGCTAACAAAAAAAGATGCTTTGGCATCTTTTTTTGTATGCAATTGCTGGTTGTTTTTTGTTCGTTATGTTCGCTTCGCGCACGCCGAGATGGCGGGGTGTAATGTAAGAGCAATACCATCACCTCAGTTTGATTGAGAACGCCTCCCTAAATGCCTTACAGCGCTTTCTATCGCCTTCTATAGATGATATGGCTTGATTAGCTATATCAAGCCAAGTTTGATATAAAGCCAATCAGTCAGTCAAAAGAAAGAGAAAACAAGAAATGGATGCAGAGTTTTGGCATAGCCGCTGGGCTGAGAATCGAATTGGTTTTCACCTGGATGATACCAACCCGGTACTAGAAAAATACTGGCCAGAAGTGAAACCAACCCGAGAGGATTCGGTGTTGGTCCCTATGTGTGGTAAATCTGTCGACCTGTCTTGGTTGGCGGAGAAACACAATAAAGTGGTTGGTATTGAACTGAGTGAAATTGCGGTACGTGCATTCTTTGCTGAGCATCTTTACACCCCATTGGTGATCCCGGTGGGAAACGGCCAATCAATTTACGAATTCGATGAAATCACGATTCACTGTGGTGATTTTTTCATGGCACAGGTTGATCCTGTCGATATCGTTTATGATCGCGCCGCCCTTATAGCTATGCCGCAGGAAATGCGCCAGAGCTATACCCAGAAGCTGCTATCAATGGTGAAGCCGGGTGGTCGCATCTTGCTGGTGACACTGGATTACCCGCAGCATGAAATGGACGGTCCTCCATTCGCTGTGGTTAAAGACGAAATTGAAGCCCTGTTTGAAGGTTGCGATATTCGCCATTTAGCACGCGATGATGCGGATGAGTCACACCCTCGTCGCAAGCGTGGCCTAACCCGCTTTGCCGAAGAGGCTTGGTTGATTACAGTCGCGTAGAATACAGCCACTTTATGGCAGATGAACAAAAAGGAGCCTAGTGGCTCCTTTTTTAGTTGTATATTTGGTTTTACCTAAAAATCAGTACACAACCTTAATGTCGGATGCGGTAGCAAGGGCATCTTCGATAGCACCCTCGATATTGTCACGGCGAGTGAGCGCGACACCTAAACGGCGGCGACCATTGATCTCTGGCTTACCAAACAGGCGAACTTGCGTGTTCGGGCGGGCAAGTGCTGTCGCGAGGTTATCGAAACGGATATTTTCAGACACACCTTCACCCAATACAACCGCAGAGGCCGATGGACCGTACTGGTGAATGGTGTGAATTGGAAGTCCTAGGAAGGCACGAACGTGCAGGGCAAATTCTGATAGCTCTTGTGAGATCAGCGTTACCATGCCAGTATCGTGTGGGCGAGGGGATACTTCATTGAAGATCACCGTGTCACCTTTCACGAACAGTTCAACACCGAAGATACCATAACCGCCCAGGGCGTTTACAACTTTCCCAGCTGCATGCTCAGCGGCTTTGAGCGCTTGCTCTGACATCACTTGTGGCTGCCACGATTCACGGTAGTCACCGTCTTCCTGGCGGTGGCCGACGGGGGCACAGAAGTGAGTACCGTCAACAGCACGTACCGTCAGTAGGGTAATTTCATAATCAAAGTCAATGAAGCCTTCAACAATCACTCGGCCAGCGCCAGTACGGCCGCCTTCCTGAGCATAGCCCCATGCCTTTTCAATGTCTTCTTTCGACTTAATCACGCTCTGACCTTTGCCAGAAGAGCTCATAACCGGTTTCACGACACACGGAATACCTACGTGCTCAACAGCGGCGCTGAAATCATCGTAGTTATCGGCAAAACGATAAGGAGAGGTCGTTAGGCCAAGTTCTTCTGCAGCTAGGCGGCGGATCCCTTCACGATTCATTGTTAGCTTGGTGGCATTGGCGGTTGGGACCACATTCAAGCCTTCGGCTTCTAACTCAACCAGCGTGTTGGTCGCAATTGCTTCGATTTCAGGGACAACATAATCAGGTTTTTCATCGGCAATAAGCTGCTTTAAGGCTTCACCGTCAAGCATGTCGATAACATGGCTACGGTGGGCAACTTGCATCGCCGGTGCGTCGGCATAACGGTCAACGGCAATAACTTCCAGGCCTAGGCGTTGGCATTCAATGGCCACTTCTTTACCTAGCTCGCCAGAGCCAAGAAGAAGTACACGCGTTGCGTTTAAGCGGGTTGCAGATCCTAACATTGGAATTCCTTACTGGAGGTGACGTGAAACTAGTGCGGATCATACAGGAATTTCACCTCCACGCAAACGATTGCGCTTGGAATTCATCACTTCCTTAAATTTGCTATCTCAATGGGTAACTCGTTATTGGGAATGGTGTTTATTGCCCACCCAAGCTGGTGGTTTTCTCATCGATGGGGTGGGTTTATAGCGACAACAAAATCACAGTAATATTCTGTCACGATTGTCAAAGTTGTGTCATTAGTCATGCAGAAGGGTCGAATTAACACCGTATTACCGTTAGATTAGCCGCAGTTTTGTTTAGTAACGACAATGATTACATCATGAAAAAATATCTATTAGCTCTAGGCCTGATGATGGCGGTTCCGTTTTCAGTTCATGCATCTCAAGCTGTTGGTATCTTCTTTGGTAGCCCGATGTCGGGGATCCAATATAAGCACAATGACTTGCGTTTCTCGCTAGGTATCGACGATTTTGGTCTTGCGTTCGATAAAACCTTCAATTTAGGTTCACTTACCCAAGACCCAGGCATGAACAACTTATACACCTTTGTCGGCGCCCAGTACGTAGACAACAAACACAACAAGCTTGGTGTGCGTGGTGGTATTGGTTTCCAAGTGCCGGTGAACAGCTTTGAGTTCTACGGCGAGGTTGGCCCGACCCTGTATGTGGTTGAAGATGTCGATCTTGATTTAGAAGGACAGCTGGGTTTCCGCATTCGTTTCTAAGTAAGCACTGTTATTTTTGATAGGCGTCATAATAGACGGCTCGATAAGCGAGGAGCAACGTTATCTAACGGGCTCCTCGTTTTGTTTTGGACTTCTGTCGACAGCGTTATTCCTGTTGGATTAACTCCGCCTCAAGGTAATACTTTCTCGCACCGTCATGCAGGGGAGCGGTAAGGCCATCTGCCACCATTTCTTCTTTGTTCAGAATGGCAAAAGCCGGGTGGAGTTTCTTGAAGGTATCGAAGTTGTCAAACACCGACTTCACCACTTCATAGATGATCTTCTCGTCTACGGATGCCGATGATACAAAGGTGGCACCGACGCCAAAGGTGTGCACGTCGTCAACATTACCCTGGTACATTTCCCCCGGTACGGTTGCCTTTCGGTAGAAGCTATTTTCTTCAATCAGTGTCTCTATCACAGGTCCAGAAACGTTGACGATCACGCTCTTACAAGCCGTTGTCGCTTCCTTGATGGCTCCGCTCGGGTGACCTACGGTATAGACCATGGCATCGATTTTGTTATCACACAGGGCTTTGGACTGTTCCGATGCTTTGAGCTCTGACGCTAAGGCAAAATCTTTCTTGCTCCAGCCATAGGCTTTCATCAATACTTCCATGGTTCCACGTTGGCCTGAGCCCGGGTTACCGATATTGACTCGTTTGCCTTTGAGATCTTCAAAATTCTTGATGCCAGAGTCTGCCCGTGCCACCACAGTAAAAGGTTCTGGGTGAATAGAGAACAAAGCGCGAAGTGATTTGAAAGGGCCTTTTTCTTTAAACTTGCTGGTGCCATTGTACGCATGATACTGCCAGTCCGATTGGGCGATACCAAGATCCAGATCGCCTGCACGGATGCTGTTGATGTTATAGATGGAGCCGCCGGTTGATTCGACCGAGCATCTCACCCCGTGCCTGTTCCGATCTTTATTTACCAGTCGGCAAATAGCACCACCAGTAGGGTAGTAAACACCGGTCACACCACCGGAACCGATCGTAACGAAAGACTGGGCTTGTGCAACCGAAGAGAGCGATAGCAGAGCGCCACTGATAAACGAGAGAGTTAAAACGCGCCAAGACATTCAGTAAACCTCACATGTTGTTGTTCATACATGACGACTCAACCATTAAGTTAACAATAGGTTGGGCGGTTTAGGGAGAGTGTAGACGCTGAAGGAATGAGAATTGTCGTGGGATTAAGACTTCCCCCCGAACCTACTATTTTGCTAACTGTAGGTTCGGAAGGCTTGATATTGTACAGAGTTGTTAGCCCTTTGCCATTGCTGCTTTTTTGTTTTCCCACTGGGTGATGAATGCGACAGATGTAATGATAATCGCAGCACCTAGCCACAACCTTCCCGGCGGTACCCAGCCAAAGACTATCCACCCTCCCAGCACATTCAGGGGCAGTTTGGCATGGTCAAAAGGCTGAACAAAAGAAGCGTCGGCCACCGCATAGGCCTTGGCTATCGCCCACTGAGCCAGTGCCGTCAATAATCCCGCACCACCTAGCAAGAGCCAAGTTAGCCCTGTCTGCGGCAGTGTAAATTCAGGTACGGCAAGGAGTAGGTTATACGGGGTGATTAAGATCAGCAAATAGACCACAATGCTGGTTGGCGATTCACTGGATGACATTTTCTTCACCATCAGCGAGTAACACGCCCAGAAGAATGCAGCTGCCACCGGAAGTAGCGTTGCCCAGCTGAAACCGTCTGACCAAGGTTCTAGGATGATCATCGCACCGCAGAAACCAGCAATTGTCGCAACCCAGCGTGCAGTGCCGACATTCTCTTTCAGAAATATACCCGCGCCAATCGTAGCGAACAACGGCGAGGTCATGAGCAGCGCGATACCCTGCCAGATTGGCACCGGATAGGCCAATGCCCAAAGCCACAATTGAATACCGATTACCGCTAGCAACACGCGGAAACAGTGTTGGCTAAAATGTTGGGTGCGCAGTGCATTGCGAATACCTAAGGTTTTTAACCAAGGGAAAATAGCAACTAAGGCAATGAAGTACTGGAATAGGGCAACAGTGGTTGATGGAAGATGTAAAACCATACTGAGGTACTGCGCCAGACTGTTGACTATGGCAAAGGCTAAGCCAGCAGTGACCATCCAGCTAGCCCCTTGGATCGGGTTGTGTTGATGAGACATGTAATTAAGGTTTATTGAGTTTATAACTGGAAAATCATACTCCTACCTATGTTAAGAGAAAACCGCTTTCTGCTCGCTACGCGACAACAGATACAAAAAAACCGCCAGTTGGCGGTTTTCTTACCTTCATTATGCTTATGCAGCGACATAAGACAAAGGAATATCAGGGTTTAGTGCTTCTAGTGTTGTCTGCGTATCAGAGAGGTGGCTGATTGTGCTATCTGCTTTTTCAACCAATGCCGCTTCTTCAATATCAGCAAGCGGGTAACCTGCCATGTTCATGTTCACCAACGCCACTTGTAGCGGTGGAAGGCTTGGGTTGAAAGCGGCATTTTCGGCATACATACCGATGAACGTTTTACCGTCTTTGGCTTTCAGTGCTACACCGCTGAAGTTTTTGGTGTAAGGCGCATGGGCACGGTTGGCCGCTTGGCATGCTTGCTGAATGAGTGCTTCCGATGCTTCGGTTTCCATACCGTTATCAACATTAGATAGCAGTGCATCAGTTACATTTAGGTCGGCTGGACCAAAAGACTCCGGCAAGTACTCTTGCAGTAACTTCGCAGCACGCTCTGGTAATTGGACTACTAATTCGTTCGCTGTTGTCAGCTCGTTCATGAACTGGCGACAGTGACCGCAAGGGCTGTAGTTAATGGTGATATCAGAAATGCCGGTTTCGCCTTTCACCCAAGCATGGCTGATGGCGGATTGTTCTGCGTGAATCGTTTGAGAAAGGCAAGCACCGACAAATTCCATGTTAGCACCGAAATAAAGTGTGCCTGATTGACCACGGACGATTGCGCCAACAAAGAAATTAGAAATAGGTGCGACAGAATAAGCAGCGGCAAGCGGAAGTAATGCAACACGCAATTCACTGTCAGTCATGTTGGTTTTCGACATTAACTGAGCAAACACCTCAGGGCTTAAGGTGGCATCGAAATTATCAGCTTCTAGCACAGGTTTAATTGCAGAAGCCAGATCAGCGGGTAGAGCGCCTAAAGCATCCATTACTTTAGTGTGCATGAGTTTTCACTCCGTCTTGTGTATGGAGAAACATTGTAGGCTTGGTAATCATATAATTGGGTGATCTCTATCACATATATCAACTGTATGTTGCATCATTTGCAGTAGTGCGAGTCGGGTCACACGGCTTAAACAAAAATTATATTTATTAATCAATAATTTAAATTTGTATTCGATTACTAGCACGTCTTAACGAAATACTGCCATGATGAGTGGAAACAATACTGGTGCCAGAATCGAGGTGATCACCCCACAAATGACCAGGGCCAACGAGCTGAATGCACCTTCCTGGTAATTTTCTTCTGCCGCTTTCGCGGTACCTAATGCGTGTGAAACAGTACCCATGGTTAACCCTTTGGCGATAGGGGCTTTGACACCCATCAGGCGGAACAGGGGATACCCTAGTACTGCACCAAATAATCCAGCAATAATAACCATAATAGCGGCAACGGAAGGGAGTCCGCCAATTTGCTCTGCAACAGCCATCGCGATAGGCGTCGTTACCGACTTAGGAAGTATGGATGCGGTAAGCTGTGCATCAGCCCCGAGCATCAGTGCGATGCCCGCACCGGTGACCATAGATAGTAAACTACCAATTAGGCAGACAGAGAAAATCACTTTCCATTTTTTGCGGATCTGGCTGAGTTGCTCATAAAGAGGAAAAGCCAATGCAACCACTGCAGGCTCAAGCAAGGCATTAAGCCATTTGTTTTGCTCGAAATAGGTTTCATAAGGAACCTCAAGCCACATAAGTAGAGGGATGATCACCAGCAAACAAATGAGAAGCGGATTAACAATCGGATGCTGGATATGTTTAGAAATATAACGGGCAGTGTAGAACACAACCAAGGTAGTCAGCAGCCAGATCATTGTTTTTCCTTATAGTGTGTTGCCAAACCTATGGTCACGAAGACCACCACACTACTGCCGATCGTGCTAAATAGGATGATAAGGGCGTTATTGGTAAGTAGATCGAGGTAGTTCATCAGACCGATGCCAACAGGGACGAACAATAAAGCCATGTGGCGAATAAGAAGGTGACAGCCTTGCATTGCCCAGTGGGCAGGAATAAGCCCCATAGAAAGAATGGTGAACAATATCAGCATGCCGATGATACTACCGGGGATGTCTAAACCTGTAAGGTGTTGAATGCCTTTGCCTAACAGTAGACAGACAAAAATAACAAAGAAAGATCGTAGATATGCCATGAGCCCTTCAGGAATGGAAGAATAAACTCATTTATCATACAAAATAAACGTAATCTAAGCCACGGTTAGTTGTAATGACTGCTGCGCTTCAAAGAGTTAGCGACTTCATAAATAGTCAAGGAATGAAGCGGTTATAACCCCTGTTGCCATCAAAGCCAGTATGGCGACAGAGATTTTATGCACAGTACTGGTTTTCACTATCTCTTCTGTGGCCGAACTGAATTCTTCCTCCTCATTTTGGTTCGGAGGGGTAACTTGGTCTTTGTCTTCTGCTTTTTCAGGCTCGTGAACCAGTCGGCAGGTTTTCTCGGGTAGTGGTACTCTAAAGCCATAATGGGGGACCACTTCGATGGGGATCGCCATTTTTCCTTGAAGATTAAGTTTAACCGTCAAAGGCCTGAGTATGTTATTAAGATCGTAGTGTTGACCTGTGCCGTCTTCATAAGGATCAAGTTGGCTGAAAGTTTTATTGTGCAACTGCTCATGGCTGATCACTTCACCAGCACAATAGCAGAGTGCCTCAAGTAATCGAGACTCATGCAACGTGAGTGTTGTTTGTGTTTTGTCTCGCCACACCAGCAGGTGTACATCTGGCTCGAAATCGACATCTGGGAACCGGAAACAGCGTGTTAAAGATTGTGTTGTCATATCAATCACTACAATTCACCCTTCGAATCCATGAATGACAATTTAAAATCCATCACTATCAGTGTTGGTGTACATGCTCAGTTGCGCAATCTCACAATAAAGAATCATCGATGCGAAAAAAGCCCCTTGGCCAGATAAGCGCAAGGGGCTGTCAATATGTGTTTCTATATCAGTAAGCTAGTGGAGCAGCAAGGTTCCGGTGAACTGTCGTAATTTATACAAGTGTTTGTACGTAATCGTAGACAGCTTTTAAGATCTTCATCTTCTTTTCGTTCGACTGGTGCTCCATGGCAACCGCTTCGAGGTTTTCCATATAGCTTGGCAGGTTTTCTTCAAAGAAATCCTGACAGTGATGCTTCCACTGTTGCTGTTCTTGGAAATCCAGTGTCATTGGGAAGTTACGGGCACGGTAGCGGAACAGCAGCGGCTTGATACGCTTATCACTAACATTCAACTCCAGCTTGCCTAGCTCGGCTTCTGGCGTCTTCTGGATGATATCGATGGTGGAGCGATCGGCGTTTGAGAAGAAGCCGTCATAAAGCATGGCATCGACATTATCTTTTTTTTCAAACTCACGCTCTACGCTATAAATCGCCAGCAGCTTTTCACGAATTTCGGGGTGCGTTTTCAACGTCGCGAGGTTTTTCAGACAAGCTTCACGGTCGATACCAATGCGAGCCGCATCTTCGGCGCGCAGGGTTTTCGCCGGAGCCAGTACCGGACACTTATTAAGATGAATAAGCTTAAGTGGCACTGGTTGTTCGTCAGGGCCAAGATCGGCACGTTTGGTATACAGGCGCTCACGCAGCTCATCGGCAGAGAGCTCGATAAGCGGGGTAGGATCCATTGCCAGATTCACTGTAATAACCGCGTTCTTGTTATCAGGGTGCCATGCCATTGGTACAATCCAGCTGGTATTGCCACACTCTACACCGAACATACCTGACACATGCATCAGCGGTGTCATTTCGACGATATCAACCAGCTCCTGAAGCTTGCGCTTGTTACGTAGCTTAAAGAAGTAATCAAACAGCTTAGGTTGGTTTTGCTTAATAATTTTTGCCAGTTCAATGGTGGCATAGACATCGGCCATCGCATCGTGCGCATTGGCGTGTTCGATGCCGTTGGCGACAGACAGGTTCTCAAGCTTGAAGCTTGGCTGGTCATCTTCGTTAGTCGGCCAGTTCAACCCTTCCGGGCGCAATGCATAACAGGTCCGCATGATGTCCAATAGGTCCCAGCGCGAATTACCGTTCTGCCAGCTCCAGGCATATGGGTCGTAGAAGTTACGATAAAGGGTATAGCGAGTGACTTCGTCATCAAAGCGTACATTGTTATAGCCAATCACACAGGTATTAGGCTTTGACAGCTCTTTGTGAATTTGGGCAATAAATTCAGGCTCAGACAGGCCTTTTTCATGCGCTTCCTGCGGCGTGATCCCGGTGATAAGGCAGGCTTCGGGCGAAGGCAGGTAGTCGACGGGTGGCTTACAGTAGATAACCAGTGGCTCACCGATAATGTTCATGTCCATGTCGGTACGAACACCGGCAAACTGGCATGGGCGATCCAGTGCCGGGTTGGCACCGAAGGTTTCATAATCCAGCCAAAACAGGGTTGGCTGATTTGTATCATTCATAGTCGTTTCCAGAAGCCATCGCATTGATATTAAGTGTTAGTTTTTACGACAGCCTTAAATTGGTTGGTATTTAAGCTCTGATGTACTTATTTTTTAACTCATCAGCACCTAAAACTCAGATTAGCTAAGTATCCCGCAACAAGCCTAAAAGAGGCAAGGCGGAAACATAAAATCATGATGGAATTGAGAGAATCTGGCCGAAATCCAGAAATTGCCAACGGGGTTGGAGGTAGTGGTGAACAAGATTTCGTCACTTTAGACGACTGCATTAACTACTGGTTGAAGCACTATGTCCCCAACTTAAAGAAGGGGACGCAAGAGCTCTACCGATCCTTTTCCAGAAACTACTACTTTGGCGCCTTCCCAGACAGAAACGTCGAAACCATCCCCGCCAGAGAATGGATGCAATGGCTCGATGATATAGGCGCTGACAAGCCCAAAACGGCCAATTCCATTTTTACCACGCTCCTTGCCTGCCTTAATTTCTGCAAAAGCAAATTCATCATTGATAGAACCGACCTAGACCGAATCAAAAAGCAAAACGTTGGTATGCGGCCAGAGAACGGAAGCCGTGTTCCTACCTGGTCTGAACTAGGACAAATCTGGTTAGCCATCGAACGTAGCCGGGCCAGCACCGCTAACAAAACCCTTCATCAACTTACCATACCTTTTTCGTGCTTACTGGGGCAACCGCCTCTCAGAATTTCGCTTAGCTAGCCGATCTCACCATGCACTTAAGATTAAAGTTGATGAAAGCCGGCATTTGGACAGTTCCAAAAGAGCTGAGCAAAACTAACAAGCCTATCCGCCGCCCAATCCCCACCAAAGCCCGAGCCATACTCGAACGCGTTATGGAAACATACGATGACGTGCTGTTTCCAGGGCAGAACCTCAACATTCCAATTACCATTTCAGCCGCCAACCGTTATATACGCCGCATACGCGCTAGATTGCCATTAGAAGAGTGGCGAACCCATGATTTCAGGCGCTCGTTGTCTACAGGCGCCTCAGAGCTTGGTGTGATGCCTCATGTAGTAGAGAAGATGCTTGGTCATGAGTTGGGTGGGGTACTAGCCGTGTATAACAAGCATGATTGGTTAGATGAGCAGCTGGTGGAGTATGAGAGGTATGCGTCTCGCTTATTTGATGAGATGAGTGGTGATTGATGCGTATTCCGCTGATTCCGGACACCCATTCCGCGTTTAACCGGACGCCCTTTTCCCCAAGCTTTTCTCTACCCCTA
>NZ_JBNNXT010000034.1:0-55446 GCF_052873815.1 Photobacterium sp. DNB23_23_1
GCGACACTAGCTCAGCTGGTAGAGCGCAACCTTGCCAAGGTTGAGGTCACGAGTTCGAACCTCGTGTGTCGCTCCAATTTCAGGAAAGATGTGCTCCTACGAGGAACCTCGAGTACCTAGTCGGCCACGTCGCTCCAATTTCATTGCTGCCGCTGTATGAGCAGGGGAACGGCAAAGCTACTACTGTGAAGTATTAGTTCAATTGCAACATTCCTGGGTTAATCGATTCTCGATAATCTTGTGTGTTGTTTCAATGTTCCATAACCTGTTGGTTATTGGGAACCATTATGAAGCGATCAGCTTCGAAAACATCATTGTTGATTTGCCCTTACAGCCTTATGGCTGTTTATTTTTGTTAAGCAATATCGAGATGCTCTGTTTAGTGTCACATGACGACACAAGCTCTTTGAATGGTGTGATACGGGTAATGTTAATTGCCAGCAGGGAGCTGTGAATCGTATCTGTCTTAATTTATCCCGACCAGTTTATGCCTGAATGCCTTGTCGTTCGTGGGCTTGAGCTTGTGGCGGATAGAAAATACTGAGATCGTGCACAGAGTTATCCACAATTCTATGTTGTGGGTAAGTCGGTTGATTACGTGTGCCGATACAGTGTGAACAAGTCTGTATTTATCTTTTTATTCTTCAATCAAACAATAATCTAAAAAAAACAATCCACAATATAAAGTGTTGTTTTTTATGACTTTGATCCCCTTTATTCAAAACTTATATACAACCTGATCCACTCTGTGGATGTTTGGATAACTTTTTTTGAGTAGGTACTATTGGGCTGTGTTTAATATTGGGAATAGCAGATAAACAGACAAAATTGAAAATGTTTTCCACATTAACTCAGAAGCCTGATCAAGCTCTCACTATGTGTGGATAACGTTGCAATATGGCAGCCGGACGGTTTCCCCTCTCTGCTAGGCATCGCGCGGTAGGCCTTTCTCCACGATGCGCACTAGTCGTTTAGTGCTCACTGGCAGGACATTGATAGCAGCCTGCTGGCGCTTCTCGAGTTGCTTTTCTTTTGCCCAATCGATGTGTTTATCCAATAACGCATTTTCACCCTCTCTGGACTCCAATGCTTCGATTATTTCTGGGCTATATGGGGCATTTCCCATCGCAATGGTCAAATTTCGTAGCCATTGAATATGGCCGATGCGGCGAATTGCTGAACCTTCAGTATTTTTCAGGAAAGCGGCTTCGGTCCAAGTGTACAGTGTAGTCAAAGGTTGTAGGCGTAAGTTGTCACGGCAGTGATAATCGGTTTCTTTTGTCACCTCGGAAAAGCGGTTGAACGGGCAGACAAGCTGGCAATCATCGCAGCCGTATACTCGGTTACCTATCGCTTCCCGGAACTCTTCAGGGATCACACCGTCAAACTCTATGGTGAGATAAGAAATACACCGCCTAGCATCAACCACACCCTCTTCGACAATCGCTTGGGTAGGGCAGCTGGTCATACAGGCGACGCATTTACCACATTGGTTTTCCTCTGGGCTATCAACAGGCAATGGTAAATCGATAAGCAGTTCACCAAGGAAAAACCATGAGCCAGCCTGCTGATTAAGCAGTAACGAGTGCTTACCTGTCCAGCCCAGTCCGGCTTTTTCAGCCAGCGGGCGTTCCAAGATGGGAGCCGAATCAACGAATGGCCGATAGCCAAATGGTCCCACTTCCTGCTCAATCAATTGTCCGAGCCGCTTGAGCCGGTTACGTATCAGCTTGTGGTAATCACGGCCGAGGGAATACCGGCTGATGTAGGCAGTCTCTGGGTGGCTTAAACTGTGGGCAAAGCTTGCCTCTGGTGGTAGGTAATCCATTCTTGCGCTGATCACCCGAACGGTTCCTGGGTGTAATTCTGCTGGGCGTGCCCGCATCATGCCATGGCGGGCCATCCAGTCCATGTCGCCGTGGTAGCTAGCATCAAGCCAGCGCTGCAGTTGCGCTTCATGTTGGCTTAAATCGACATCGCTGATCCCAACCTCTTGGAAGCCGAGTTCTTTGCCCCATTGCTTGATTTTCTGGGTAAGATTGCGATAGTCGATGGTCATACTTGCAGTACCGGGCTTCATTGGGGGCGGAAGTTTACCACAACCACAGCAAATGTTGAGAGGATCATCATGAAGATCTTGGTCTGTTGATCGTACTGATTGATGCTGTCGCTACAATGGATCTTGTCAATGTGGCATAGGTCCGCCATGTTGACGAGAAAAGGGAGGCTTTCATGAGTGCGGAATATTGGTCTGGCAAACTTTACCGAGCCGAGCAGGTTCGCCGGGGAGAGCAGAAGGTCGCTGCGCAGCAACAATTGGATATGTACCAGTTGATGGAGCGGGCTGGTACCGCGGTGTTTCGAGTGCTTGAACAAGAATTTTCCCGCCAGCAGCACGTATTGGTATGCTGTGGCGGCGGTAATAACGGCGGGGATGGCTATGTCGTCGCCCGATTGGCACGCGAAGCTGGCTATCTGGTGACGCTTTGGCAATTGGGGGACGCCGCACGGCTCACAGGAGATGCAGCCAAAGCTCGGGATGCCTGGCTGGCGGGCGGAGGTCAGATCTTGCCCCCCGGTAAGGCGATCCCTACCATGATCGAGGTGGTGATTGATGCCTTGCTGGGAACCGGCCTTAGTGGTGAAGTACGCCCTGAAGGACAGCGGCTGATCTCGATGATCAATCGGATCGCGTTGCCGGTGATAGCGGTGGATATTCCTTCTGGGCTGTGCGCGGATACCGGGAAGATCCTCGGCCAGGCCATCAAAGCCTGGGTCACGGTGACCTTTATTGGCAGCAAGCAAGGCTTATGGACGGCGCAGGCGGCCTGTTATGTTGGCCACGTGCAGTTTGCTGGGTTGGAGGTGGCGGATGCTTTTGAGCAAATCGAGTCACCACCGGCTATTCTTAGCCAAGCTTCAGATATCGCCTGCTGTTTGCCTCCGCGCCAGCGTGATGCCCACAAGGGTGATCACGGTAAGATCTTGTTGGCCGGAGGTGATCATGGGATGGGCGGGGCGATCCGTATGGCGGCCGAAGCGGCGGTAAGGGCCGGAGCAGGCCTGACGGCCGTACTGACGCAACCTGACAATGTGTTGGCAATTGTGGCATCAAGACCTGAAATAATGGTTCTTGGCTGGCAGGATTCACAACGTTCTGTGCTGGCCCAGCGTCAGTTGTGGGCTGATGTGCTGGTTTTGGGCCCTGGGCTTGGTCAATCGGCATGGAGCCGGGCTTTATACGACGTGCTCGCCCAGACAGAAAAAAGGCATGTGGTGGATGCAGATGGATTGAACTTATTGGCGCATTCACCAGACTATAAAAATAATCGTATAATTACTCCTCACCCCGGTGAGGCGGCAACGTTGCTGGCCTGTTCGGTCGCCGAGGTGGAAGCCGATCGTTTCTGCGCCGCAAGAACCCTGCAACAGAAGTACGGCGGAGTGGTCGTGCTAAAAGGTGCAGGGACCTTAGTGGATGATGGTACCCTGTGCTGGGTATGTGCAGCGGGGAACCCAGGAATGGCAACGGGTGGGATGGGGGATGTGCTCTCCGGTATCATAGGGGCGTTGTTGGGCCAAGGTTTGTCTTTGGCTGCTGCTGCCCGATGCGGAGTATGGATCCACAGCACCGCTGCTGACCGCTGCGCAGCTGAGGGGGAGCGTGGTATGCTTGCCAGCGACTTGTTCCCTCATATTCGACAATTAGTAAATCCAAGATAAGAAGACAATGCATAGTTTTGAAATCCTGCTCGTTGATGAGCAGGCGACGGTAGATTTAGGCCACAAGCTGGCCCACTCCTGTCAGCGCCAGACCACCATTTATCTTCATGGTGACTTGGGGGCTGGGAAAACCACCTTTAGCAGAGGCTTTATTCGTTCTTTGGGTCACCCTGGGAATGTGAAAAGTCCTACCTATACTTTGGTGGAGCCTTATGAACTTCCGCCTTGGCAGGTCTATCATTTTGATCTGTACCGCCTTGCGGATCCTGAAGAGCTAGAATTTATGGGGATCCGTGACTATTTTGCCGCGGATGCTATCTGCTTGGTGGAATGGCCGGAGAAAGGGGCTGGCGTATTGCCAGAAGCTGATCTTGAATTAGATATGCGCTATCACGGTGAGCAACGTAAAGTTACCCTGACGGCAAATAACGAATACGGTAGTGAACTCATTAAACGCTTGGAGTTGTGTTGATAGGATGTCGTTACGGGCTTTTTTGAATGCTGTGATTTTAGGGGCCAGTCTGTTTAGCTCATTGGCCATGGCAAATGAGTTGAAAGGGATCAGGGTTTGGCCAGCACCAGAGGAAACTCGCGTGGTGTTGGATCTAAAAGACGAAGCGGTTTTCAGTTATTTCACTTTGACCAAGCCAGATCGCTTGGTGGTGGATCTCAAGCAGACTTCGTTGAAAACCAAGTTGCCAGTGGTGGTGAAGGACAGTGCGATCCTGACCAAAATTCGCAACAGTGGTGCGCCAGAAAAAGGGACCTATCGTCTGGTGCTGGAAATGAAAGCGGGGATGACCCCAAACCTGTTTACGCTGGCACCTACGCCCGATGGTCATTACAGCCATCGCTTGGTGTTGGACTTGCCGCATGGTAAAGCAGCCTTAGTTAAGAAGCCTGAACCGACTTCGAAGCCGTCTGTTGCGAACCAGCAGGCCATATTGCCTTACGGCAGCGATGATATCATCGTTGCGATCGATCCTGGCCACGGTGGTGAGGATCCTGGCTCAATTGGCCCGAGCCGGTTGTATGAAAAGAACGTGACGTTGGATATTTCCAAAAAGGTTGCGTCTCGGATCAATGCCACCCCGGGAATGAAGGCCGTGATGACCCGTCAGGGGGATTACTTTGTAAACCTTAACCGGCGTACTGATTTGGCCCGTAAAGAACGTGCCCACTTACTGGTCTCTATTCACGCTGACGGTTTCCATCAACCTCAACCTCGTGGTGCATCGGTATGGGTGCTTAATACCCGCCGGGCGAACAATGAAATTGGCCGCTGGCTTGAGCAGCATGAAAAGCAGTCTGAGCTACTCGGTGGCGGTGATGTACTGTCCGGTGGCAGTGATGACCAGTACTTGAGCATGGCGGTTCTTGATTTGCAGTTTAGCCATTCCCAGAAGGAAGGGTACGACGTTGCCAGTCGGGTATTGAAAGAGATGAGCAAGGTCACGACCTTGCACAAAAGCAGGCCGGAGCATGCCAGCCTGGCGGTGTTGAAGTCTCCGGATATTCCGTCGTTGTTGGTTGAAACCGGGTTCATTACCAACCCGACCGAGGAGCGGCTGCTAAACTCGAAGTCACACCAGAACAAACTGGCGGATGCGGTCTACCGTGGCGTATTGTCGTATTTTAACGAGAAGCCACCGGAAGGGACTCTGTTTGCTTCCCGCAACCAGGGAGTCAAGTATAAGGTAGCCAGTGGTCAGTCGCTGAGCGTGATCGCTAACCGTTATGGTACGTCTGTGGCTGCTATAAAGCAGGCGAACAATCTCAAGTCGAATACCTTGAAGGTTGGTCAGGTTTTGGTGATCCCGGGTAAAGCCCCGGTAACGGCATCCGCAACAACGGCGGCTGTGGCGACAACGACAAAGACGGTGACGCATACAGTGAAGCGCGGTGACTTCCTTGGCAAGATAGCCAGCCAATATGGGGTGACTGTCGCGAGTATCAGGCGTGACAACAACTTACGTTCCGATGAACTGGCAGTCGGCCAAAAACTGAGAGTGTCAACGACGGTTCCGATAACCGCTCCTGAAACGGTAGCTAGAGCGACAACCACCAAAACAGTGACGCATACAGTGAAGCGTGGTGAATTCCTTGGCAAGATAGCCAACCAGTATGGGGTGACTGTCGCGAGTATCAGGCGTGACAATACGTTACGCACCGATGAACTGGCGGTTGGCCAACAGCTGAAAATTTCAGTGAAGGCCCCGGCATCGGTAGTCCATACCGTGCAGCGGGGGGATTTTCTCGGTAAGATTGCCACTCGTTATGGAGTAACTGTCAGTCGTTTACGTGAAGCGAACCAATTACGTTCAGATAAATTGGCGGTTGGACAAAAACTTACTATTCCGAGTAGTTGATTATGCCTATTCAGATCTTGCCAGCTCGTTTGGCGAACCAAATTGCTGCTGGTGAGGTGGTAGAGCGACCCGCGTCGGTGGTCAAAGAGCTGGTTGAAAACAGCCTGGATGCAGGGGCAACCCGCATCGATATTGATATCGACAAGGGGGGCAGTCGAACAATCCGGATCCGCGACAACGGTAAGGGGATCCCCAAGGACGAGCTGGGCTTGGCCCTAAGCCGCCATGCCACGTCAAAAATTGCCACGCTCGATGATCTTGAAGCCATTGCCAGTCTGGGGTTTCGCGGTGAGGCGCTAGCCAGTATTAGTTCGGTGTCGCGCCTGACCTTAACTTCCCGCACCGCTGAGCAAGAAGAGGCCTGGGCTGCGTATGCCGAAGGGCGGGACATGGAGGTGCAACTCAAGCCTGCGGCCCATCCTGTCGGGACTACGCTGGAGGTATTGGATCTGTTTTTCAATACACCGGCCCGACGTAAATTTCTCCGTACCGAAAAGACCGAGTTTGGCCATATTGACGAGCTGCTAAAGCGCATCGCCCTTAGCCGGATGGATGCCACCATTAACCTGCGTCATAACGGCAAGGTGATCCGTCAATATCGTGCGGCCAACACCCAAATCCAAAAAGAACGTCGCTTGGCCGCTGTGTGCGGGCAGGCCTTCTTGGAGCATGCCCTGGCGGTTGAATTGGCCCATGGCGATCTCAAACTCGGCGGTTGGATTTGCAGTCCGCAGGGCGCAAGATCACAGAACGATATCCAGTACTGTTATGTCAACGGCCGGATGATGAAAGACAAGCTGATCAATCATGCTATCCGCCAAGCTTACGAGACCAGTCTGGCCGCCGATCAATATGCGGCCTATGTGCTGTTTATCGAGGTCGATCCACACCAAGTGGATGTCAACGTGCATCCGGCCAAGCATGAAGTCCGCTTTCACCAGGCCCGTTTGGTGCATGACTTTATTTGTCAGGGACTGCAAAGTGCCCTGATTGAAGGGGCAGCGGATGACGCCGAGCAGGTGGTGAATGCGCCGGCTCCTAGGGCCAGTGCCCGAGCACCGGAAGCACCGTACTCATCGGCTTCTTCCTCAACTCCGTCTTCTCATTCTCATGGTATTGCCGAACCTAATGCGGCATTGGCTGCCGTGGCTCGCACCCCGGATTACCCTAACAAGGCTCCTGCCCGTGACTGGCTAACAGCAGCTGGTACGCCTTCAGGAAGTACCGCGGGCAGTGATGCTGATGTTCAAGGCTCTGAGCAATCATCAGGCTATCGGGACGGAACGGATACCTCCTACGTTCCGTCAAGGGATGAACAGACCTATCGTGGAAATGATGGTGCTAAGGGTGGAGCAGGCCGTTCTGGTGGCAATAGCCGCTCCCGCTATCAGGATGACGGCCCTAGTCCGGAAGAAGTCGAGGTCTACCAACAGCTGATGCAGACGGTGGCATCGTCGTCGACGCCAGCTTCATCGACTTTGTCGGTATCCAGTCCATCTCTTGCTAGCCCATCGCCGGCTCAACCACAGGCCAAGCAGCCAGCCTCCTTTCCTGAGAGGAAAGCTGTCAGCCAGGTACCAACTCGCCAGGATGCCATCGATACGACCAATGGAGTCGGGCTGGGCAAGGCCCTGTCACTCGTGGCGAAGCAATACTTGCTGCTTAACCGTGATAACGGTCTGGCCCTGTTGTCATTGCCCCGAGCTCAGAGCCTGCGGACCAAAGGACAGTTACGTTTGGCACAGGGAGAAGGATTGAAACCACAGCCCCTGCTGATCCCGCATTCCATTCCCGTCGAGCCGGATATGATAAACTGCGTCGAGCAGCATGCGATGTTGCTTAAGCAGCTCGGTATACAGCTTAAGGCCAAGAATAAACAGCAGTTGATTATCTTGTCGGTATGCCAGCCACTACGTCATCAGAACTTGCAACAATTGATACCGGCGCTGCTAGCCTACCTCATGTCCGTGGCCGAAGACGCAGAAGCGCAAGGGTGGGACAAGCTGTTAGACTGGCTGGTTGGGCAGCTGACTGTGCCCACAGAAGCCTATACCTTATCCCAAGCAATCCAGTTGGTTACTGAACTGGAGCAGCTATGGGGTCCAGAACTCGAACACTACTTTTCAGACTTGTTGCGCCCGGTCGACGTGAGCGCAGCAGTAGAAGCTTTTAATTATGACTAAGCCATTACCACAGGCAATTTTCCTAATGGGCCCGACAGCGTCGGGCAAAACTGATTTGGCGATCCGATTGCGCCAACAACTTCCGGTAGAGTTGATAAGCGTTGATTCAGCCCTTATCTATAAGAATATGGATATCGGTACGGCAAAGCCCGATGCCGACGAATTGGCGCAAGCGCCACATCGATTGATCGATATTCGTGATCCAGCGCAAAGTTATTCAGCTGCAGACTTTCGCGCTGATGCACTGAAAGAAATGGCTGATATAGTTGCACAAGGGCGCATTCCTTTATTGGTTGGTGGTACTATGCTGTACTACAAGGCATTATTGGAAGGTTTATCGCCACTGCCAGCGGCTGAACCGGTGATCCGCGCTCAGATTGAGCAGGAAGCGGCGGAGAAAGGTTGGCAGGCGATGCACGAGGAATTGGTACGGATCGACCCGGTGTCCGGGGCTCGGATCCACCCCAATGATCCCCAACGTCTTTCACGCGCATTGGAAGTTTTTCGAATTTCGGGTAAAACTTTAACTGAGCTGACGAAAACTCAAGGTGATACCTTGCCTTACAGGGTTCACCAGTTTGCAATAACGCCCACGGACAGGGCTGTGCTGCATCGGCGGATCGAGCAACGCTTTGAGAAAATGATCGACGCAGGTTTTGAGCAGGAAGTACGAGCTTTGTATGAACGCGATGATCTGCACCCAGACCTTCCTTCAATTCGTTGTGTTGGTTACCGCCAGATGTGGGAATATTTGGACGGGCAGTGTTCTTTGGATGATGCGGTTTTCCGCGGTATCTGTGCTACTCGTCAATTGGCGAAGCGTCAAATCACCTGGCTAAGAAGCTGGAAAGATCTGACGTGGTTGGATAGCAGTGACCCAGAATTGGCGTTACAAACCGTCACAAACTCAGTTAGATGTGATGTTTGATTAACGTGTATACTGGTTACTGTTTTGCGTATTTTTAATTTTGTTCGTTGCTAACTACAACTACAAACAAATAAGGAAAAGAAATAATGGCTAAGGGGCAATCTCTGCAAGACCCATTTTTGAACGCTTTGCGTCGTGAAAGAATCCCAGTTTCAATCTACCTGGTTAATGGTATCAAACTACAGGGCCAGATTGAGTCTTTTGATCAGTTTGTGATCCTACTGAAGAACACTGTAAACCAGATGGTGTACAAGCATGCGATTTCAACAGTGGTACCGGCTCGTCCAGTTAACCACCACCATACAGGTGATCGCCCAGCTTCGGCAGAACGTTCACAAGAAAAAACCGAAGAATAATACTCTTCATTAAGGAGTTGATTGCTTGTTTGACCGTTATGAAGCCGGTGAGCAGGCAATTCTTGTTCATATCAACTTCACGCAAGATGGGGAGTGGGAAGACTTAAGCGAATGCGAAATGCTAGTCTCCTCGGCGGGAGTCAATACGCTACGGGTGGTAACCGGTAGTCGTAAAACTCCCCACCCTAAATATTACGTGGGTGAAGGTAAAGCACAGGAAATTGCCGAAGCGGTTAGGGCTGAAGACGCCGAAATCGTTATATTCAACCATTCTCTTTCTCCAGCGCAAGAGCGCAACTTGGAGCAGATTTGCAAATGCCGTGTATTGGACCGTACCGGTCTGATCCTCGATATCTTTGCTCAACGAGCGCGTACCCACGAGGGTAAGCTGCAAGTCGAGCTGGCACAGCTACGTCACATCTCAACCCGATTAATCCGCGGTTGGACCCACCTTGAGCGTCAAAAAGGCGGGATCGGCTTGCGTGGACCGGGTGAAACCCAGTTGGAAACGGACCGCCGTTTGCTTCGCGATAGGATCAAGACGATTTTGCGCCGTCTTGAAAAAGTCTCCAAGCAACGTGATCAGGGGCGCCGTGCACGAAACCGTGCCGAAATCCCAACGATTTCACTGGTTGGATACACCAATGCCGGCAAGTCGACGTTGTTCAACCGGGTGACCGATGCTGGCGTATATGCTGCTGACCAGCTGTTTGCTACTCTGGACCCGACTCTACGCAAGATTGATGTGGCCGATGTTGGTACCTCAATTTTGGCTGATACGGTCGGTTTTATTCGTCACTTGCCCCATGATTTGGTCGCGGCCTTCAAGGCAACCCTGAAAGAAACTCAGGATGCCAGTTTGCTACTGCATGTGGTCGATGCCAGTGATGACCGTTTCCGTGAAAATATTGAAGCGGTTGAGACGGTACTCGAAGAGATTGATGCCGGTGAGGTGCCAATCTTGGTGGTGATGAATAAGATCGATAATCTAGAAGGTGCATCGCCACGTATTGAACGTGATGAAAACGGTGTTCCTCAACGGGTTTGGGTCTCGGCGATGGAAGGGCTGGGGATTGAGCTGTTGTTTGAAGCTCTGACCGAACGTCTCTCTGGTACCATGGTGAAGCATACCCTGCGGTTACCGCCTCAGTACATTGGGCGCTACCGGAGCAAGTTTTACCAGCTGGGGTGCATTGTCAGTGAGGAATATGACAATGATGGCAGCCTGCAAATTGACATTCGCTTACCGCTGGTAGAGTGGTCTAGGTTACAAAAAAGAGAAAGTACTTCGTTAGATGACTTTATCGTTGCTTAATGGACTGCTAGAGTAATAAGAAAAACTGTCGTCATATCATATTGATGGAGTTCTATAATGGCGTGGAATGAGCCTGGAAACAACGGCGGCCGTGATAAAGACCCTTGGGGGAACAATAATCGCGGTGGTCGTGAACAAGGTCCACCGGATCTCGATGAAGTTTTTTCAAAACTGAGTCGTAAATTCGGTGGTATTTTTGGGAATAAAAAGGGACCTTCGACCGGCGGCAGCGCTGCAGGTCTTGGGGCAATAGCAGTTGTGGCTGCAGCGGTATGGGGCTTTTCTGGTTTCTATACCATCGGCGAAGCGGAGCGCGGGGTTGTTTTGCGTTTCGGTAAATTCTACGAAATGGTAGATCCAGGTCTGAACTGGAAACCTACTTTTATCGATGAAGTCGAGCCGGTAAACGTGCAGGCTATTCGCTCTTTGCGCAGCTCAGGCTTGATGCTGACCAAAGACGAAAACGTACTGAAAGTTGAAATGGATGTTCAGTACCGTGTGGCAGAGCCACAAAAATATCTGTTCAGCGTAACTAATGCCGATGATAGTTTGCGTCAGGCCACAGACTCTGCACTGCGTGCGGTGATTGGTGACTCGACCATGGATCAGGCTCTGACCACAGGGCGTCAGGTGATTCGTGCGAATACGCAAGAAGCGATCGACAGCATTATTCAGCGTTATGACATGGGCTTGTTCGTTGTTGATGTCAACTTCCAGTCTGCTCGTCCACCGGAAGCGGTAAAAGATGCTTTCGATGATGCTATCGCAGCGCGAGAGGATGAAGAGCGTTTCGTTCGTGAAGCAGAAGCATACAGCAATGACATCTTGCCGAAGGCAACTGGTCGTGCTGAGCGTCTGAAGAAAGAAGCGGAAGGTTATTCTGAGCGCGTGATCAACGGTGCATTGGGTGAAGTCGCTCAGTTTGAAAAGCTGTTGCCACAATACCTAGCGGCACAAGATGTGACACGTAACCGTCTGTACCTTGAGACCATGGAACGTGTTTACTCTAACACCAGCAAAGTTATGGTCGACTCGCAATCAAGCGGTAACCTGTTGTACTTGCCTCTGGATAAGCTGATTAACCCAGCCCAGCAGAGCAGTCAGCCAAAGAGTGGCTCATCTACCGATTACGGTATTGAATTGGAGAAAGTCGAGACCGCTCCGGTATCAACCGCTCCACGCAGTACCGATACTGGCCGCCAGGGGAGATTTTAATTATGCGTAAGTTAATGATCCCGGTGATTGTTGTCTTTATCGCGACGTTGCTAATGTCAATGTTTGTGGTACAGGAAGGCGAGCGCGGTATTGTGGTGCGTTTCGGTCGTATCCTCAAGGCTCCTGATTCGGATGTCGCACGGATCTACGAACCAGGCCTGCACTTCAAAGTGCCAGTGTTTGATCGTGTCCGTACGTTGGATGCCCGTATGCAGACCATGGATGACCAAGCTGACCGTTTTGTAACGTCTGAGAAAAAAGACGTTATCATCGATACCTACGTGAAGTGGAAAATCGAAGATTTCGGCCAGTACTACCTGACAACAGGTGGTGGTGATTCATCAACAGCAGAAGCACTGCTAAAACGTAAAGTGATTGACAGCCTACGTGCTGAAATCGGTTCTCGTGAAATTAAGCAGATTGTTTCAGGCCCAGACCGCGGTAATTTAATCGACAGCAATGCTGTTGTTGAAGAAGATGACGCACCGGCAACCGAAATCGTCGCTGAAATTGCTCCTCGTAAAGAGGTAGAAGGTCAGCGTGATCAAATCATGGCCAATGTACTGGCCGACATTAAAGTTAGCGCTTTCAAAGACTTGGGTGTTGAGGTGGTTGACTTCCGTATGAAGAAAATCAACCTACCGGATGAGATCAGCGAATCTATCTACCGCCGTATGCGTGCTGAGCGTGAGTCGGTTGCCCGTAAGCACCGCTCTCAGGGCCGCGAGAAAGCCGAGGTTATCCGTGCCCAGTCTGAGCTTGAAGTCGCGAAGATTTTGGCCGATGCTAACCGCTTGGCAGCCGTTGTTCGCGGTGACGCCGATGCGCAAACCGCAGAGATTTACTCAACGGCTTTCAATCAGGACCCAGAGTTTTATAGCTTCCTGCGTTCATTGAAAGCATACGAGAACAGCTTCAACTCTAAGAACGATATCTTGGTTGTTGACCCGAACACGGATTTCTTCAGATACATGAAAGAATCCAACGCGGTAGCCAACTAAGTACCATTCTGGTTGCAATGAAAAGGCAAGACTTCGGTCTTGCCTTTTTTATTGGGTATGTCCCGCTTGTACTGCGAGGAGAAAATGATGAGTAAAGCAATATGGATGGCATTGGGGTTAGTCCTTGTCTTTGAAGGGCTTGGGCCGTTGTTGGCTCCGAGAGGTTGGCGTGAGATGGTGAGCCAGTTGAGTCAGCAGAATGATAATGCCCTGCGTCGAATCGGCGGTTGCTTGGTGGTTGCTGGCAGTGTCATCGCTTATATGATGTACACTAGTATGTAAATTCCGCTAGCACGTTTGCGTGACAGGCATCTTGTACATTTGCCGCCTATGGTCAAAAAATGACTGCAAGCCAACGTTGAAGGTGCTAGAATCCCTTTTTAACTACTATAGATGAAGAAAGATGGCAAATAATGTAGTCGTTCTTGGCACCCAATGGGGTGACGAAGGTAAAGGTAAGATCGTTGATCTATTGACCGAAGATGCAAAATACGTAGTGCGCTACCAAGGTGGTCACAACGCAGGTCACACCCTTGTCATTGACGGTGAAAAAACTGTCCTTCACCTGATCCCATCAGGCATCCTACGTGACAACGTTAAATGTATCATCGGTAACGGTGTTGTACTTTCTCCTGACGCGCTGATGAAAGAAATGGGCCCACTTGAAGAACGTGGTATCCCTGTGCGCGAACGTCTGTTCCTGTCAGAAGCTTGTCCGCTAATTCTTCCATACCATATTGCTCTTGACCAAGCGCGTGAAATCGCTCGTGGTAAGAAAGCGATCGGTACAACGGGTCGTGGTATCGGTCCTGCATATGAAGATAAAGTTGCTCGTCGCGGCCTACGCGTTGGTGACCTTTTCGACAAAGAAGCATTTGCTGAGAAGCTTAAAGAAGTGATGGCTTACCACAACTTCCAGCTTGAGCATTACTACAATGCTGAGCCTGTAAGCTACGATGAAGTCCTTGAGACAATTATGTCTCAGGCTGACATTCTAACTTCAATGGTTATCGACGTAACGAAAGAACTTGATGATGCCCGTCTACGTGGCGATAAGATCATGTTCGAAGGTGCGCAAGGTACATTGCTTGATATCGACCACGGTACTTACCCATACGTAACCTCTTCAAATACTACTGCTGGTGGTGTTGCTGCAGGTTCTGGTTTCGGTCCGCGCCACCTTGGTTACATCCTAGGTATTGCAAAAGCATACTGCACACGTGTTGGTGCAGGTCCATTCCCGACTGAGCTATACGATGGTCTGGATAAGCAAGACCCAGTGGGTAAGCACCTAGGTGAAGTCGGTAACGAGTTTGGCGCTACAACAGGCCGTTTACGTCGTACTGGTTGGTTTGATGCGGTTGCTATGCGCCGTGCGGTACAAATCAACTCAATCTCAGGTTTCTGCCTAACCAAGCTAGATGTATTGGATGGCCTAAAAGAACTTAAGATCTGTACTGGCTACAAGACCAAAGATGGCGAAATCCTAGAGGTATCACCAATGGCGGCTGATGCTTACGAAGATCTAGAGCTAATCTACGAAACGGTTCCTGGCTGGTCTGAGAACACCTTCGGTGCTAAGTCTTTGGATGCGCTTCCACAAGCGGCTCTAGACTACATCGCACGTATCGAAGAGCTAACGGGTGTGCCAATCGACATCGTTTCTACCGGCCCTGATCGTAACGAGACAATTATCAAGGTTCACCCATACGGTGAATAATTGCTGATTACAGTGATTGATTTGAAAGCCAGCCCTATGGGGCTGGTTTTTTTTATGGCTAAATTACTCGTTAAAAACCAATAGGCGCTCAGTTGCTTACTAGTGCTGTCTCAACGGGGATTGGTTCCAAAAATAGGTGTCAGGGATTGCGTCAAAAACGTATTTAGATTATGTCATTGATGTGCCACAAAGTTGCCGCTTAGGCGTTTTTTTCTCTAAAGTCTCAGCGCCCGCCGCCGATAAGGTTAGCACGTTCGGAAAGAGATCCATCCATGAGCCTACGCCCGTTTATAGTTGCAATTGCCCTGTGCAGCGCAGTCCCTGTTTCCGCCCTGGAAGAGGTCGGCGATGCCGTGCCGGTGTATAGCGAAAACGAGCTTAACCGGATGTTCGTTTCTAACAATCACTTGCAACAAGTTCAGGCCGACGATTGCCAGTTGGTTCAGGACATCGAGGCCAGGGCGATCCGAGTTGAGTCTCCTTCCTACCAGTTTCTCTATGGCGATATGCTCGCTTGGGGCGTGTGTGTCGAGCGGGATGTTGAGCTCGGAGTCCACTATATGCAGTCGGCAGCCCAGCAAGGCTCTCCGGCGGCACTGGAGCAGCTCGGGCGCTACTATGCTCGTGGCACCTTGGTCCAGCAAGATCGGGAGCGGGCGATCCCTTACCTGCGTGAAGCCGCCGCGATGGGAAATGTCGACGCCCGTATCCAGCTTGCCGAGTTACTGCTGAGTAACTATGGTAGCCCACTGGACTTTGAAGATGCCTACCGCTGGCTGTATAACACCGCGACTGCCAGCCAAAACACCCATAACAAGATTGCTCGATTGCGGCGCGGATTGGAAAATCGAATGCCGGCCAATGTGATTGCCAGGGCCAAGCGGCGGGATAGCTTTTGGTAGGGTAAGAGAGTGGAGCAGGAAGCGGTTTGACAGCAAGGTGAAAGAAAAAGAGAGGCTCAAGCCTCTCTTTTGCGTTTTTGCTTACAGCACTTTGTGTGGACCGAAACATTCGTAGTGGAGTTGCTCTTTAGCGATCCCCATTGCGATCAGCTGTTTGGCTACATGCTGCATAAAACCGACCGGGCCGCAGAAGTAATAATGCATGTCCGGCGTCGTCACTCGCTTTTTAACTTTGTTGAGATCCATTATACCGTCGAACTGGAAATCTTCGGCCGGATTGTCACAAGCCAATGGCTCACGGTACCAGATGTTGCTGGACAGATGTTCGTGGGTGGCAACCATACGGGCGACAGTATGCTTGAATGCATGATGCTTGCCGTTTTCGGTGGCGTGCAGCCAGTGCACGTCAGCTTTGTGGTTGGTCAGGGTTTCCAGCATTGACAGGGTTGGGGTCAGGCCCACACCGGCTGAAATCAGTGCGACGGGTGTTGTTGCTTCCACATCGAGGAAGAAATCACCGGCCGGTGGAGCAAGCAGAACATCGTCGCCGACTTGCAGGGTGTCATGCAGGTAACTCGACACCGTGCCTCCCTCTTCGCGTTTGACTGAGATGCGGTATTGATCGCTTTGCGGGGCTGAGGATAGGCTGTATTGGCGGATCTCCTGAAACTCGAACCCTGCTGGCTGGAGGTAAACCCCCAGGTATTGACCCGGCAGGTAGGCTGCGACAGCTGCACCGTCGACGGGTTTGAAGGTGAAACTGGTGATTACATCGCTCTCTTGGTTTTTCTCAACCAAGGTAAATTTACGGGTGCCGCGCCAGCCACCGTCCTTGTCTTCGTTCTCTTTGTAGAGCGCTTCTTCCCGCTGGATAAAGATGTCTGCAAGCAGGCTGTAGGCTTCTCCCCAGGCATTCAGCACTTCTTGGCCTGGCGATAGTAATTCGTCAATCGTACCTAGCAGATGGCTACCGACAATGGCATATTGCTCGGCGGTGATCATGAAGCTGGTGTGCTTATGGGCAATCTTTTCTACCGCTGGCAGCAGGGCCGGTAGGTTTTCGATATTGTTGGCATAGGCACAGATTGCATTGAACAGCGCTTCACGTTGATCCCCGTTGCGCTGGTTGCTCATATTGAAAATATCTTTGAGCTCGGGGTTATGGCTGAACATACGATCGTAGAAATGTGCTGTCAAAGCTGGGCCAGTCTGGGCAATAACTGGCGCGGTTGCTTTAACGATCTCAATAGTTTGGGAGCTGAGCATGACTTCACCTTATAATGGTGTATTTATAATGTATGTTTTAAGTTGTATCGTATCTGTATCTTTTAGTCAATATCCAGATTAAAATGTCGACAGGAGGAGTTATTGTGCAACTGACGAGTTTTACCGATTATGGCCTGCGTGCCCTTATATACCTAGCTACCCTGCCACAGGGGGAGCTCGCGAGTATTAGCAAAGTGACCGAGGTGTACGGCGTGTCACGTAACCATATGGTGAAAATCATCAATAAGCTGGGGCAGCTGGGTTACGTCGAAACAGTACGCGGTAAAAATGGCGGGATCCGCCTAGGTATGCCTGCCGATAAAATAGTGATTGGCGACGTTGTGCGGGCAATTGAACCTTTGCAAATCGTCAATTGCAGCGAGGATTTTTGCCATATAACACCAGCCTGTCGGCTGAAGGGGATCCTCTTCGATGCGCGCCAAGCCTTCTTGGATGAGCTGGACAACCACACCTTGTCAGAGATGATCGATGACAACCCGCCTCTACGTGTCCTGTTGGATCAGTCAGCGCAGTGATAGAAACGCAATAACTTCAAAATCTCTCTGGGGAGCTAAATTTTCGACTTAGCTCCCGTCTGTTCACCTAGGGCGCAGATATACTTGAAGTATCTCTTCGCTAACTTGGATCTAATTATGTCAAAAGGTACTACCGATTTACCGGTCGATCCTTTTCGCGATCGCGAAGCATCAAACTACGAAAATCCTATCCCCAGCCGTGAAATGTTGCTGGAAGTGATCCGGGGTTACTCGGCGCCTGTTAGCCGTGATCAGCTATTTGCAGAGCTGAAACTTGAGGGTGACGACCAATATGAAGGTCTGCGCCGCCGCCTTCGCGCCATGGAGCGTGATGGCCAGCTGATTTTTACCCGCCGCCAGTGCTACGCCCTGCCGGAACGTCTCGATTTGATCAAAGGTCATGTGATTGGCCACCGAGATGGGTTTGGCTTCCTGCGCCCTGAAGGCACCAATAGCAAAGAAGAAGATTTGCTATTGCCCCACCACCAAATGCGAGGTGTTATCCATGGTGATTACATCCTGGCTCAGGTGGCGGGCACTGATAAGCGTGGCCGCCGTGAAGGTCGTGTGGTACGTGTACTGAAGCATTACGAAGGACAAATTGTCGGTCGTTTCTTTATCGAAGACAATATGGGTTATGTGGTACCGGATGACTCCCGTATTGCCCAGGATATCGTGATCCCGAATGACCAGCGCATGGGTGCCCGTATGGGCAACGTGGTGGTAGTCGAAGTCAACCAGCGTGCGACGCGTCAATATAATGCTGTTGGTAAAGTGGTTGAAGTGCTTGGTGAAAATATGGCGCCGGGCATGGAAATCGAAATTGCTTTGCGTACTCATGATATTCCGCACGAGTGGCCGTCTGAAGTTGAAAAGCAAATTCAGGGTCTTGGCGAAGAAGTACCTGAAGAAGCGAAGAAAGGCCGTGTTGATTTACGCGACTTGCCGCTGGTTACCATTGATGGTGAAGACGCCCGCGATTTCGATGATGCTGTATATTGTGAGCGTAAAAAATCAGGTGGGTGGCGCCTGTGGGTGGCGATTGCCGATGTCAGCTACTACGTGCGTCCAGACACGGCTCTCGATAATGAGGCGGTGAAGCGTGGTAACTCGGTATACTTCCCTTCGCAGGTGATCCCGATGTTGCCGGAAGTCCTGTCCAACGGCCTGTGTTCACTGAACCCGCAGGTTGACCGTTTGTGTATGGTGTGTGAAATGACCATATCTGAAACCGGCAAACTGTCAGGCTACAAGCACTATGAAGCGGTCATGAACTCTCATGCCCGTCTAACTTATACCAAAGTTAGCAAAATGCTGGACGGCGATGAAGAGCTGCGCGAGCGATATGCCCCGTTGGTGCCGCATATTGAAGAGCTTTACAGCATGTACAAGGTACTCAAAAGCGAGCGCGAAGTGCGTGGCGCAATTGAGTTTGAAACGATTGAAACGCAGTTTATTTTTAATGCTGATCGCAAAATCGATCGTATTGTACCGGCTGTTCGCAATGATGCGCACAAGATCATCGAAGAATGTATGATTCTGGCGAACATCGCGTCTGCGCGCTTTGTGGAGAAAGCCAAAGAGCCGGCCCTGTACCGGGTACATGACTCCCCGGGCGAAGAGCGCTTGCTGGGATTCCGTGACTTCCTTGGTGAGCTAAGCTTGCAGTTGTCAGGTGGCTTGGAGCCATCGCCAAAAGATTATGCCGAGCTGGCAGCATTAATTCAGGATCGCCCGGACAAAGAGCTGATCCAAACCATGCTGCTGCGCTCGATGAAGCAAGCGGTTTATCAAGCCGATAATATCGGTCACTTCGGCTTGGCGTTGAAGCAATATGCGCACTTTACTTCACCAATTCGTCGCTACCCTGATTTGACCCTGCACCGTGCGATTAAGTACCTTGTGGCCAAACAGGAAGGGACCAATAAGGATCGCTGGACGCCAACAGGCGGTTACCACTATTCTTTTGATGATGTTGACGGTCTTGGCGAGCAGTGTTCAACCACAGAGCGTCGTGCCGATGACGCGACCCGCGATGTGGCCGATTGGCTGAAATGTGAGTACATGCAAGATCACGTCGGTGATGAGTTCGATGGTGTGATTGCCAATGTAACTGGCTTTGGTTTCTTTGTTCGTCTTAATGAGTTGAACATTGACGGCTTGGTTCATATTTCCAACTTGGCCAATGACTATTACCAGTTTGATCCGGTTGGACAGCGCCTGATTGGTGATAGCTCTGGGCAGGTTTACCGCCTGGGCGATACGGTCAAAGTGAAGGTCGCGTCCATTAACTTGAATGATCGCCAGATTGATTTTGACATTGTTGGCAGCAACCGCAAGCCTCGTGGTGACGGCAAGACAGCAAAAAACCGCGAGAAAAAACAGCGCATGCGCAAAGCCGAAGGCATGCAGCGCCAGAGTATGAAAGTGTACCGCGTGGCTGATGGCGAAGCCCAGCAGGAGCATCGCTCTAAGTCGAAGAAAGAGCGTAGCTCGGTACGCCAGAAGCTGAAAGCGGGTGCTATCCCGAAACTCGAGGGCGACAAAGCACCGGCAGGTAAAGCGGATAAAGAGGGCGGCAAGGGTAAGCCGGCCGTGAAGAAGAAATCGACCAAGGCCCGTAAGAAGAAACAGCGTGCCGGTAAGAAAGAACGAGCAGCTAAGAAGAACTAAACCATGAGTAATGACATGATTTTCGGCATTCATGCCGTCAAAGCCGTTTTGGCGTCTGACCCTTCACGTTTCATTGAAGTCTTTGTGCTGAAAGGCCGTGAAGATGACCGTTTGCTGCCAGTGATCAATGAGCTGCAAATGCTGGGTATCACTATTCAGCAGGCTGGTCGTAAAGCGCTGGATGATAAAGCGAAAGGGGCATCGCATCAGGGCATTATTGCCCGTGTGCGTCCGGGGAAGCAGTTCAATGAAAATAACATTGATGACCTTCTGGCTAGCCAAGAAAACCCGCTTTTGCTGGTATTGGATGGGGTAACCGATCCGCACAATCTGGGCGCTTGCCTACGTAATGCCGATGCAGCCGGCGCTGTAGCTGTGATTGTACCGAAAGACCGTTCGGCCCAGTTGAATGCCACGGCAAGCAAGGTAGCTTGTGGTGCAGCTGAAGTCGTGCCACTGGTACGAGTGACCAATCTGGCTCGTACCCTTCGTGCGCTACAGGACAAGGGTGTGTGGGTTGTTGGGACGGCTGGCGAGGCCACCCACGATGTTTACCAAAGCAAACTGACGGGTCCGTTAGCCATTGTGATGGGCGCAGAAGGCGAAGGCATGCGTCGCCTGACCCGTGAGACCTGCGATGATTTGATCAAGATCCCGATGGCGGGTTCGGTATCTAGCCTGAACGTGTCAGTCGCAACCGGCATTTGCTTGTTCGAAGCGGTACGTCAGCGTCAATAGAAACGAGGAAGTCAGAACCTAGTTTCTAGCAAGAGCAGGCGCGCAGTGAATATTGCGCGCCTGCTTTTTTTATTGCCCACCATCCACTTTCTTTCCTTAACTATTTAACTTCCTCCAAGCTATAAAATTCTCTTGCTTCAATTGTCCATTCTCTGTACTATTCAGCGTCCAAATTCTCGGTTCTATTTTTAGTTCCTTGCTTCCTCTGGATAACCGAGCCAACTCAGGAAGCTGATTAATCCGTAAGGAGCAACCAATGCGTCATTACGAAATCGTATTCATGGTGCACCCTGATCAAAGCGAACAGGTTGCTGGCATGGTCGAGCGTTACACTGCTGCTATCAAAGATTCTGGTGGCCAGATCCATCGCCTAGAAGATTGGGGCCGTCGTCAACTGGCTTACCCAATCAACAAACTGCACAAAGCACACTACGTTCTACTGAACGTTGAAGCTGAGCAGTCTGTAATTGACGAGCTGGAGTCTAACTTCCGTTTCAACGATGCAGTGATCCGTAACATGATCATGCGTACTAAAGGCGCTATCACTGAGCCATCTCCAATGATGAAGGCTAAAGAAGAGCGTGCCCCACGTCGTGAAGAGCGTGCAGAGCAACCAGCTCCAGCACCATCTGAAGGCGAAGCAGCAGCTGAGTAATTTTTGAATGACCAGTCGCCTGGTGTTGCCTGGCTTTATTGCCTAAGACCCCAAGCGAAGCACATTGCTAGCAAGAATAGCTTTAGCGTTCTAACTAGCAGGAAGCCAATTTACTGCAGTAATTGTTTCGTACATTAACGTGGTAGTTAGCAAGCAAGGTCAACAAATACTCTCTCAAGTTTTAGCTGTTGGCAGTCACATTAAGGTAAGAGGCTCTGTCTCATACCACGCCATTCTTAAGGCATTGGTAATTAGTGTTGCAGCCAACCACATTGACATAATTTAGATCAGGAGATAGCCCATGGCACGTTTCTTCCGTCGTCGTAAATTCTGCCGTTTCACTGCAGAAGGCGTACAAGAGATTGACTACAAAGACGTAGCAACTCTAAAAAACTACATCACTGAAGCTGGTAAAATTGTACCAAGCCGCATCACTGGTACTCGCGCTAAATACCAGCGTCAGCTAGCTCGCGCTATCAAGCGTTCTCGCTACCTAGCACTTCTACCATACACAGATAAGCATCTGTAATCGGTAGCGGTTTAATTAAGTTTAAGAGGACAAGATAATGCAAGTTATTCTACTTGATAAAATCGGTAACCTAGGTGGCCTTGGCGATCAGGTTAACGTTAAAGCGGGTTTTGCTCGTAACTTCCTTATCCCACAGGGCAAGGCAGTAATGGCTACTAAAGCTAACGTTGAAATGTTCGAAGCTCGTCGTGCTGAACTAGAAGCTAAAGTTGCTGAGCAACTGACTGCTGCTGAAGCACGCGCTGAGAAAATCAACGCGCTTGAAGCTGTAGTTATCGCTTCTAAAGCTGGTGACGAAGGTAAACTATTCGGTTCTATCGGTACTCGTGATATCGCTGACGCAATTACTGCGGCTGGCGTTGAAGTAGTGAAGAGCGAAGTTCGCCTACCAGAAGGTGCACTACGTACGACTGGCGAATTCGAGATCAGCATCCAGCTGCACTCTGACGTATTCGCAACTGCTAACCTAAACGTTGTTGCTGAAGACTAATAACGTTTTTGTTGGTAGCTTAAAACCAGCCTCCGGGCTGGTTTTTTTATGCCTGAAAAATAGTGATATGGGTGTTGGGGAAGTAAAAGCCGTTGGGTAATGGCAGACCTTACATCTTGAACAGTAAGTTCACGGTCATGGCGGAGTCGCGTTTTTTTAAGCCCTCGGGTACCCAGCTGTTGAGCTTTTGGTTGTTGCTGATCTTGATGGCGGCAAAGTCACTGATGTCTGTTGTGAGATTGAACTCGGCTTCCATCGTGCTGTTACTGTTGCCGGCAATACCGGTCAGCCGGACACCGATCTCGACGGTTTTCGACGGTTTCCAGGTCATCTTGGCACTGCCACGAAGAATTAGCTCATCCACCGTATCCCTAACGACAATGTCGTCATCATCGAGTTCATCAAGGTTGGGCTCCTGATGTCGGTAGCCTGGGCCAGCTTCCACTTCTACCTGCAAAGTCTCCCGTCGGATGAGCTGGTAACCCATACCCGTTGCGAGCGTGAAGTCGTTAAAATAAGGCCCATAGCGATCATCGACATAGTTGACATTGCCCAGTACATAGGTCCGTTCGTTGACCTTTTTATCACTCTGCAGCTCGATTTGGCCCTTGCGCTTGTCTTCTTCACCGTCTTTTTCGGCAAGTAGGAATCGCAACTCGCCGCTGTGTCGGTACTGGTTCTTGAGGTAGGTGCCGCCGATGCGGGTATTGAGGGTTTGCGAGTCCGAGTTTCCGCCCAGAGACTGGTAGCCAAGCTCCAGTTCGGTGGTTAATGGCGGCGGGATCCGGGTTGGGCGCTCATCGCTGGTGGCGGCATTGGCATGGGTGCTGGCAAGCAGTAATAGAGCTAACAGGGTTCTTGCCAAGCGGCCTCCTCATCGGTTGAAACAAACAATTACCAAACACAGCAGTGTAACCGATTAATGTCATCTTTTGGTCAGGAAATACTAACTGAATGTACCTATTAGCTTGTAAGCGCCTAATATGGCATTTCAATCGGGAAAATTGCCATCAACGCTATATTGATAGATAGACTCTTTGTGAATTAAGGTATAATGCACGGCCTAGTTTCCGGCAATCATTTCAATTTCTATGGCAGAGAATAGCAAACCGAACCCCCAGAAAGACTCCAAGATGGACGCAATCAAGATGGCGCCGCACTCGCTCGAGGCAGAGCAGTCGGTCCTCGGCGGCTTGATGCTGGACAACGAAAAATGGGATGTTGTTGCCGAGAAAGTTGTGGCCAAAGACTTCTATAGTCGCCCTCACCGGATTATCTTTGAAGGCGTAGCCGCCTTGTTAGAAGGCGGCAACCCGCTTGATTTGATCACCTTGTCCGAGCACCTTGAAACGGCCGATCAACTTGAGGATGTCGGTGGCTTTGCCTATTTGGCAGAGCTCGCTAAAAACACGCCATCAGCGGCCAATATCTTAGCCTATGCCGAGATAGTCCGTGAGCGTGCACTGATCCGTGACATGATCAGCGTGGCCAATGAGATCGCTGATGCTGGTTATGATCCCCAAGGTCGTGACAGTGAAGAGCTGCTGGATATGGCAGAAAGCAAGGTCTTTGCCATTGCCGAGCAACGTACCTCGGAAAACGAAGGTCCGCAGAATGTAGAAGGGATCCTAGAAAAGACCCTTGAGCGTATCGAGATCCTCTATCAATCACCACAAGACGGCGTGACCGGGGTGACAACCGGTTTTACCGACCTAAACAAAAAGACGGCTGGCTTGCAGGGATCGGACTTGATTATCGTTGCTGCCCGTCCTTCGATGGGTAAGACCACCTTTGCCATGAACCTGTGTGAGAACGCAGCGATGTCGGAAGAAAAGCCGGTCTTGATCTTCTCGTTGGAGATGCCATCGGAGCAAATCATGATGCGTATGCTGGCCTCGTTGGCACGCGTCGATCAGACCAAGATCCGTACCGGGCAGCTTGATGACGAAGACTGGGCGCGAGTGTCTTCTGCTATGGGTGTTCTGATGGAAAAGAAGAACATGTATATCGATGACAGTTCAGGCCTGACCCCGACAGAGGTACGTTCGCGGGCACGACGTATTGCCCGTGACCATGGCGGCCTTAGCCTTATCATGATTGACTACCTTCAGCTGATGCGGGTTCCAAGCTTGCAAGATAACCGTACCTTGGAAATTGCGGAAATCTCCCGCTCGCTCAAAGCTCTGGCCAAAGAGCTCAATGTGCCAGTGGTCGCGCTGTCGCAGCTGAACCGCTCGTTGGAGCAGCGTGCGGATAAACGCCCGGTAAACTCGGACTTGCGTGAATCGGGCGCCATCGAGCAGGATGCCGATTTGATCATGTTTATCTACCGTGATGAGGTTTATCACGAAGACAGTGCCCTGAAGGGCATTGCCGAAATCATTCTTGGAAAGCAGCGTAACGGCCCGATCGGTACGGTACGACTGACATTCCAAGGCCAGTATTCCCGGTTCGATAATTACGCCGGTCCAGCCTTTGATGATGAATAAGGTGTATATTCAAGTATCTTGAGGTTACATGGGTATATACCGCCACATGATGTAATACCGGTTTGCCGGGGCATTTATAAGTAGGAACAAAGATGAAAGCGGCAACAGCGTATATTCGTACCGAGGCATTGACTCACAACCTGCAGAAAATCCGCAGCCGGGCACCAGACAGTAAGATCCTAGCGGTGGTGAAAGCAAATGGCTACGGCCATGGGTTGGAGCATGTCGCCAAAAGCCTGCCCGACGTTGATGGCTTTGGTGTTGCCCGTATTGAAGAAGCCCTGACCCTGCGTGCAGCGGGGGTCGTCAAGCCAGTGCTGTTGCTGGAAGGTTTTTATGCCCCATCGGATCTCCCGGTACTGGTAACCAACAATATCCATACTGTTGTCCATTCTATTGAACAGCTCGAAGCGTTAGAGCAAGCCGAGCTTGATAGTACGGTGGTTGTGTGGTTGAAAATCGATACTGGCATGCATCGACTAGGTGTTCGCCCTGAGCAATATACCGATTTTGTCGAGCGGCTTCATGCTTGTGATAATGTTGCCAAGCCGCTGCGCTATATGAGCCATTTCGGCTGTGCCGATGAGCTTGCGAGCGAAGTGACACCGCGTCAGATTGATGCCTTTATGTCCTTGACTGATGGTTGCCGAGGGGAACGTTCATTAGCGGCCTCGGCGGGTATATTGGAATGGCCTGATAGCCACCTTGAGTGGATTCGCCCTGGGATCATTATGTATGGTGTTTCTCCGTTTGCCGAAACAGGCCGTGGTGCGGACTCATACGGTTTGAAGCCTGTCATGACGTTGACCTCCAGCTTGATTGCGGTACGTGATGTCAAGCAAGGTGAATCAGTGGGCTACGGCGGGATCTGGACCAGCGAGCGTGATACTAAGGTAGGGGTGATAGCGATCGGCTATGGTGATGGCTATCCGCGTACCGCACCCAATGGCACGCCGGTACTGGTCAATGGGCGTGTTGTCCCGATGGCGGGGAGGGTGTCGATGGATATGTTGACGGTCGATCTTGGCCCCGATAGCACCGACAAGGTGGGCGATGAAGCGATCTTGTGGGGCGAGGGCTTGCCAGCAGAAGTTGTTGCTGGCCATATTGGAACTATTGCTTATGAGCTGGTGACTAAGCTAACATCAAGAGTGTCAATGTCTTACCTTTAATCGACATAAGAATAGCCCATTATCATGACCAAAATTTTTAAAGCCGCAGCAATGGTTGCGGCTTTTTCATGCTCAACGACAACCTTGGCCGACAGTTGGCCTTCATGGACGCCTGATACGGCTTTTGTTCCCTTTGCATTCTCGACCGACGCCATGGGGTTGTCTGTCGGTATGGCCGGCCTGCTCAAGGGGGCAGGCCAGCCACAAGCGGCCTTGCTCGGGGCTGGGGTATACAGTGAAAAAGGGACCTGGCTGACCTATTTGGGGGCGAGTAATTATATTCTCAGCCAAGACAGCCGTTGGTTGTTTGGAGCTGAATTGTTTGATGCTAGCTACAAGCAGTTTGACTACTACTTGGGTGAATCCTCGGGTAATGATTCCAGTGCAGATGACAAGGTAATGGCTGATGCCAAGGAGTTCCAGTACCGGCTGTCGATGCGCTATGTCCTGCCTCTGGGGGCAGGGGAAAGTCAGGGGATCCGTGCAGCCCTGATACCTGCACGCAAGCTCACGGGCCATACGCCCTGGAATAGTGGTGTGAGTTCCGTCGAGTTCCGGCCGTTTTACCAAGGACGGGAATTTGATGACTTGCCGACATCGCAAGTTGAACCTGCTGAATTTACCGAGGTCGAGAAGGTGTGGGGGTTGGAAACCCGGTTTGATTGGGATAACCGCAACAACACCCGTAACCCGACGGAGGGGAGTCAAAGCCAGCTCTCGGTGACCGTCGATCCCGGCAGCAGTGAGCGTCCTAGCTGGTGGAAATGGGAGTTTGAACAGAGTTGGTTCTGGTCCTTCGGAAACCTGGGCGAGTTGTTCGATCAGCAGGTACTGGCATTCAATATATATACGGCTGATACCCCAAGCTGGAATAGCACCGAGCAGATCAATGGCAGCGAAGAGTTCCGCCGACCACCGGCCTATGCAGGAAACCGTCTGGGCGGCTTGTATCGGCTTAGGAGCTTTTCTGGAGGCCGCTTTGTTGATCGCTCAGCGCTTAGCTACAGCATGGAATACCGGGTGATGCCCGACTGGCAACCACTGGAAGAGTGGCCGGTATTCGAATGGTATGACGTGCCTTGGTGGCAGTGGGTGGCCTTTGTCGATGTGGGCCGGGTAGCTGATGAGTATGATCTGGCTGAACTCCATAGTGATATGAAATGGAGTGTTGGCGGTGCGGTGCGCTTCCAGGTTGAAGGGATCGTCGTACGGACTGAAATGGCCTGGGGCAGTGAGGACAGTTTGTTCCGGGTGATGATCAACCAGCCTTTTTAGTGTTGGCCTGATAGCGAGCCCGTTGTGCTGCTTGTGTCGCACAAGGCAATAGCGGGCGGTTTACGGGCTCGGTGCCTGTCTGGTCAAGAAATAATCTGCGCTATACTTGTTCGTACCACCGTCTGTGTTTGTTACAATATGTCCTCTGTCTCGCCGTTATCCATAAATTCTCTGGTATAGATACTCATGTCATCGAAATATCTCGAAAAGGCCTGGAGCCAAAAAACCGTTAACCTTGAAGATAAGCTGCTGCTGGTTGCCCTGGCAGAGCTATCGGACAGGGATGGTGCCTTCATCACTAGCATGTCCCAACTTAAAGAGATGATGTGTGCCTCAGAGAGTATGATTGACAACCTGATCGCCAAGCTGTCGATGGAGCAGCTGATCATTGGGGTCAACAAGGCATCGGCAAGCTATCGTACCAGCGGCAAAATCAATGGGCGCTTGAACATCGATACTTATGTGGAGCATCGCGCGGTTGAGCACAGCGCGCCGCAAGGTAACGCGGGCTATGCCCAGCCCCATGCCCGTCAAGATGTGTATAGCAATGCCAAACGGGTATCTAGTTTCCATCGCTCTCAAGTTACTCCGGTGAATAAGACGATTTCAGGTAAAGCGATCAATATTCTCGAACTCTCCCCGAATGTGATTGAGCCTTGGGCCGAAGCCGTGATGTTTAAGAGTGGTTATGGCAACCAAACTCAGGTTTGGGCATCGTTTATCGAACGTATCAAGGAAACGCCAAGCAAACACCTCTATTCGCTTGATGAGCTAAGAAGTCGCCTTCACTCCCATCTTCATAGCGAAAAAAGTTACAAGCAGGGCTATAACCGCTCAGCCTCTAGGCCTCAGGCTGTGAAACGTGGCGCCATTGATATCTTGGAAGAAAAGATTGCTAACTTTAACTTTAAGAGTGACGACGAAGGGGATGATTTACTATGAGTTCGCCAAAGAACATCAGTGAAACGCACGCCGAGTATTGGAACCGAATTAAAAGCGAGCTTAAAGCCCCCAAGCAATCAGGCAAAAGTGAGACGTCAGCGCTTTCTGCTCCGGTTCCCGCTCAGAGAGAGAGAGAGCCGGCGGCACCTGCGGTCAGGGCAACGGCACCTGTCCCACAACCGGATGATACCGGGGCGATAAGCTTTTCAGCTGAGGGCCAAGCGGTCTCGGGATTTTCCCCGAAAACTCAGGTGATGTTGGATAAGTACACCGGAACCAGCCAAAAGAAAATCATGCAGTTTTGGTATGATATGAACATGAATTTCGGGCAGAGCAAGGTGCGCCAGGAGTTCGGTGATGAGCCGGGTGAAAGGCTGATGCAGTTTGCCGCCTCGCTGGATCGTAATAGCTATCGCCGGCTCAAAGACAATCTGGATGAGCGCTTGAAGAAAGGCCAAGAATGGCCCCCGTCTTTTGCGGTTTTCAAAGCACTGAAAGATACCCCGACCGATCGTGAGATCCTCGAAGCCCGGACCAATATACTGACGCTGAAAAAACCGGTTAGCCGGGTTGAAATCTATATCAGCAAGCGTAAATCGGCCAAGCTCAGAACGCTATCTGAAAAATATATCGCGGAAGAATTTCGTACGCTTTACCTCGAGGCGTTTGAGGAAGTGGAAATTTATGACCGTGACATCAAGTTAGACGAAAGAGAGTCGGCAATCAGCGAAGTCACCAATAACATCCCCAAATCAGAGACGGATAAAGATATTGATGACCGAATCGCACATGGCTACAAACTGCCGGGTAAGCTAGGGGAAACTTTCGACAGGATCCAATCCCTGAGGTCGAGTAACAGTCATGTGGTTATCGACGAGATTGACTAACCTTATGCCATACTCGCAAGATAGCGCTGTTTTGTTTTTATAAGGTTTGGGTTGATGCAAGAATTCACGGTGCTAGAGCGTAAAGAGGCCTATTTCCTGTGCAGAAAAGGGACAGGCCACTGCCGTATCATTATTGATGAAAATAGCCAGACTCTGCCTTTAGGCACCTTCATGCTGCATGCCGAAGAGATATCAGACCGCTATACCCACCACGCCAACGATAGCGTGTTCCGGTTGCTGATGCCTTTTGAGCAGCAGGGGAATATCGACATTTGTACCCTGGCCACGGGACGAAAGAACCGCTTTGTATACAAGCGTTGTTTACAGCTTGGCGGCAAATGGGAGCCAGTACTCAATGAATGGGTCTTCTCGGCGGCGATTAAACATGAAGTCGACAAATTAGCCGAGCAGCTCAATTCCGAACTGTTTTATATCGAAGCGACCTTCAATGAAACAATTAAGCTAACAACAGAGCCACTGACCCTGTTTGGCTACCCCTTGGTTAAATCCGTTGGTAACAACGGCAAGGTGTTTTTCAATTATGGGGTGAAGCTGACTGCCGGCGAGATTGTGTGTATGCCAGCAGACACGCTGCAAACCATTATTTTGGCAGATTCGAAGGTGCAGCTATTTGTGCCAAAGGCGATCCTCGAGCTTCCGCAGTTTCATGAAGACTTCCTCTGTATCGTTGATATCGAGAAGAAGCGCAAACCTCGCAAGAAACCTACTTTTCCATGGTGACACCGAGTAACCTCCGTTCTTTGGGTCGCCAGCTAGGCATTATTCTCCTTGCAGGGTGATCACGACTCGCCGGCTACCGCCCTGATTACGGTGTTCACCGAGGTAAATTCCTTGCCAGGTTCCTAATGCCAGCCGGCCATGGCTTATCGGTATACTGACACTGGCCCCAAGCGTTGAGGCCTTGATATGGGCCGGCATGTCATCATCGCCTTCATAGGTGTGTTGGTAGTATGGAGCGCGTTCGGGAGCAGCTTGGTTGAAGTGCGCCTCCATATCGCTGCGTACCGTCGGATCGGCATTTTCATTGAGGGTTAGGCTGGCCGAGGTGTGCTGAATAAAGAGGTGAGCCAGGCCGATATTGATCTGAGCCAGCGCCGGAATATGTTGTTCAATTTCATCGGTTATAAGGTGGAAGCCACGGGCTCTTGGGCGAAGCTGGATTGTTTTTTGGTACCACATAGTTATTATCCTTACTGATACTAGAGCAAGATATGCCGCATAGATTAAATACATGGCGGTTTTTGCCCCTGCAACTTACTCTCGAATTTCGTGACCTGACGCAATGAAGGTAAGTATCTCTTCACGTCATAATCATTCATAAGTTGTAAAATTACAAAAATTTAGCTGGCCTGATAAGTTGAGCTACACTAGGGTCAACATAACGAATAACATTTACTAAAATCGGGGGTCCATTACTTGGATAATGCTGACAAGATTAATGGATTAACAATTAAAAATCAGGAATTTCATCATGTTGAAAAACATCAATCCGACCCATACTGATGCGTGGAAAGCGCTGACTGCACACTTCGAAGACGCACAGGACCTTCAGCTCAGCGAGCTTTTTGCAAGTGACAGCGAGCGTTTCAATAAGTTTTCGGCCAACTTTGGCGATGACATCCTACTGGATTACTCCAAGAACCTGATCACTGAAGAGACCATGGGTAAGCTATTTGCCCTGGCTGAGCAGACAGAAGTAAAAGCTGCGATTGCTGATTTGTTTAGCGGTGAGAAGATCAACCAAACAGAAGGTCGCGCGGTATTGCACTCGGCGCTGCGTAACCGCAGCAACACGCCAGTTTTGGTTGACGGTGAAGACGTAATGCCAAACGTCAATGCAGTACTGGAAAAGATGAAAGCCTTCACTGCACGTATTGTTGACGGTGAATGGAAAGGTTATACCGGTAAAGAGATCACCGATGTAGTCAATATCGGTATCGGTGGGTCGGATCTCGGTCCATATATGGTGACCGAAGCGCTGGCACCATACAAAACCCGTCTTAACATGCACTTCGTATCGAACGTTGACGGTACTCATATTGCTGAGACGCTAAAAGATCTTAACCCTGAAACGACACTGTTCTTGATCGCTTCTAAGACTTTCACCACTCAGGAAACGATGACTAATGCGCACTCTGCACGTGATTGGTTCCTAGCGACAGCGGGTGATCAGGCTCACGTCGCCAAGCACTTCGCGGCGCTATCAACTAACGCTCAGTCAGTATCTGAGTTCGGTATCGATACCGATAACATGTTCGAGTTCTGGGACTGGGTTGGTGGTCGTTACTCACTATGTTCAGCGATTGGCCTATCTATCAGCCTGTCTATTGGTTTTGACAACTTCGCAGAGTTGCTTGGCGGTGCCCATGCGATGGATCAGCACTTCGCCCAAACGCCGCTTGAGCAAAATCTACCAGTGATCCTTGCACTGATCGGTATTTGGTACAACAATTTCCATGGCGCTGAGTCTGAGGCTATTTTGCCGTATGATCAGTACCTGCACCGCTTTGCGGCGTATTTCCAACAGGGTAACATGGAGTCAAACGGCAAGTGCGTTGACCGCGGCGGTAACCCGATTGATTACCAAACAGGCCCAATCATCTGGGGTGAGCCAGGAACTAATGGTCAGCATGCATTCTACCAGTTGATCCACCAAGGGACTAAACTGATCCCTTGTGACTTCATTGCCCCGGCAATCAGCCATAACCCGCTTAGCGATCACCATCCTAAATTGATGGCGAACTTCTTTGCCCAGACCGAAGCGCTAGCATTTGGTAAGACCAAAGAGCAAGTTGAAGCTGAGTTCCTCGCTGCTGGTAAAACTCAGGAAGAAGTCGCTGAGCTAGTACCATTTAAGGTATTCGACGGAAACCGCCCAACTAACTCTATCCTTGTTAAGCAAGTGACTCCTGAGGTATTGGGCTCTCTGATTGCTCTTTACGAGCACAAGATCTTCACCCAGGGCGTAATCTGGAACATTTTCACGTTTGATCAGTGGGGGGTTGAGCTTGGTAAGCAGCTAGCAAACCAGATCCTACCTGAACTAGGTGGTGAAGAAGCGGTGGCGAGCCACGATAGCTCAACCAACGGTTTGATCAACGCATTCAAACAATGGCGCCAGTAAGGGCAATGGATTGCTGAGGTAATAAAAAACGCCGCTTATAGCGGCGTTTTTTTTATCAAAAGTTGGTTGGCGGCATTAAGACAGAGCAACAACTTCGCTAGCTTGCGGACCTTTCTGACCATCTGTCACGATAAACTCAACACTTTGACCTTCCTGCAGGCTGCGGCGGCCCTGAGCCTGAATCGCACTGAAGTGGACGAATACATCTTTGCCATCAGCACCAGAGATGAAGCCAAAGCCCTTTTCATCGTTGAACCATTTAACGGTTCCAGTCAGTTTGTTCATGTTACGTTCTTTCCTTTGAATGAGGGTATTTCCTTGCTTAGTCCCTACGGGTAAGCAAAATGACGCGCAGGGGACATCAAACCATAAGTGTCTTGATGCCTATCCAGCATATCGAGTCTAGATCGAATATATGACAGTTGGTAGTTTTTTGTTCGATATTTGTGGCAACTTCACATAAAAATCAAAGTGATAAGTTTGATGATACGTAGCAGGAAAGGCTTTCAGCCAGCGAGGCTGGCTGAAAATCAAAGGGGAGTCTAATGGCGGGGGTTAGCCATCAAAGCATATTTCGATAAAAGCTTTACCGTATTCGGAATCAAACGGCATGATGATGATGGCGCTATCACACTTGTGAGTGATAGTGTGGCCACGGCCTGAGACGACGGCAGGTGTTGCCATATCGAACTCGTAACCCTTCTCGGCCAAAATGCGTTTTGCACCGCCGGTCACCATGTTGGTGATTTCACCGACCATATCAGTGACTTCTTCGTTAATACTGTGTGGGCGTTCGCCCAGCATTCTCTGCATGATCTCCAATGCCAGGCCTTCATCAAAGGTGATCGACATCGAACCTTTGGTCTTCGGTCCGACCATACCAATCAAGCCTGAGACATCGCCTCTGGCAACTTCATCTTTTTTCAGCCGGGGTTTCTGAGGAGCCAGCTCCATTGACGCCATTGTTTTGAGAACATTCAACAGTGACGCTAAGAAAGGGTTTACGAATTCTGCGCGCATAATTTAATAACGACGATCTCTGTCTGAATAAAATAACTTACTTGTTTTTACAATGCTGGCAAACACCATGGCTTTCAACGACATGGTTAGTGACCTCAAAGCCTCGCTGCTCCGCGCGTTGGCGAAGGAGCTTGGCAAGCTCTTCGTCGTGGCACTCTTCGACGTTACCGCACTGGCTACAGATAAGAAGCTGGGAACAATGATCAGCGTGGCCCAGCAAGCAACAGGCAATATAACTATTGGTTGATTCGACTTTGTGGACAAAGCCTTGGGCAAGAAGAAAGTCCAGCGCTCGGTAAACCGTCGGCGGCTTGGCTTGTGGTTCGCTTTCGCGCAGCAAATCTAAGAGTTCATAAGCACTGATGGAACTGTGATGTTCAATGATCAGAGCCAGAACTTTCAGTCTTTGAGGTGTCAGTCTTACTCCTCGTTGCTCACAGAGCTGCTGGGCGGTTGCCAGCAACTGACCTTTATTTGCCATATAACCTCAAAATACAAGCGATAAGCTTTATATATTACCACACTCATACTTAAAGTGACCTTTGTTATGGCGTTTCCGTTAATCACGCCAGAAAAGATCAGCTGGTGGTTGTGTTTTTAGCCCAGCTCAAAGCCTTTTGTATGCGCGTTCAGTATTTCGCCTTTATTTCAGCTAAAAGGTGCGCTTGATTGTGGTTCTAGTGCTTTCTTGCGGTAAGGCATTGTTCAGTAAGGGTTTGTTTTGGTGTTCAGCTTTTGGGGCTTTTTTCTGGCTAAGGTGATCTAGCTATTTGTCTGTTGGTGGTAAATAACTATTTTGATTAAAATCAGTGTCTTATGTTAATTTGGTTTGGCTGGTGAAATCAATTAGAACATGATGTTATTTTTACTCTAATTAATTAGTCTATTATGATCTTTTTAATGTAAGTTTTAAGCCTATTATGATCCTTTTAATAGAAGCTTTGAGTCTATCATGATCTTTTTACTGGTTTTCATGACGGGAGTATTTCGTCAATACGCCGCACAGCTATGAGGGTAAATTTCAGCTAAAAGCTGTTCTGGTGTTTGTTTTTTATGTCAGATAAGGATTTTATGTGTATCTTTTCAATTGCTTATTGAGTGTGTTCAGCTTTTTAAGGGGTTTTTATATACCAGTGTTCTAATTACTATTTAAGCTGTACGTGATAACGTGTTGTGTTTTTATGTGTATGTTCTTATTGGTTTTATATTAATTATTTAAAATGGGTGCTATGTTCTATATGCTCATCTGAAGTGTTGGGGTTTACAGTAGCTGTTGCCTAGTCTTTATAGGTCATGGCGATGTGATTTGGGATAGAGGCAGTAATAGGGTAGAATCCGCCTCCTCGCAGCGTTGTGAGATCCATGGCATGGGAGGATCCTTCCCAAAGCGCCTTGAACGAGAGATTTAGCGGTCGATAATGAGGTTTCCGATGACAGATACTGCTGTTGTAATGAATGAACAGTCTAATGATGAGCAACCACAGTTGGGTCAATACCCAGACTGTCGTTTATCTATTGCGCCAATGCTCGATTGGACTGACCGTCATTGCCGTTATTTCCATCGTTTGATCAGTGAGCGTACTCAGCTGTATACCGAAATGGTGACCACGGGTGCCATTATTTACGGCAAGGGTGACTACCTGGCCTACAACGAAGAAGAGCACCCGCTGGTATTGCAGCTGGGTGGCTCAAACCCGGTAGATCTCGCTAAGTGTGCCAAGTTGGCCGCTGAGCGCGGCTATGACGAGATTAACCTTAACGTTGGTTGTCCTTCTGATCGCGTGCAAAATGGCCGTTTCGGTGCATGCCTAATGGGTGAGGCTGACTTGGTAGCACAGTGTGTTTCTGCAATGCGCGAAGTGGCGGATATTCCGGTGTCGGTCAAGACCCGAATTGGTATTGATGATCAGGATTCATATGAATTTCTGACCAATTTTATTCGCACTGTCAGCGAAAAAAGCGGTTGTGAAGACTTTACTATCCATGCTCGAAAAGCTTGGCTGAGTGGCTTGAGCCCGAAGGAAAACCGCGAGATCCCACCTCTGGATTACCCGCGTGTATATCAGCTTAAGAAAGACTTTCCGCACCTGACCATGGGGATCAATGGTGGTGTGAAGACCATGGAAGAGATTGAAGCACACCTTCAGCACATGGATGGAGTTATGGTTGGCCGCGAAGCCTACCAAAACCCTTATTTGCTGGCTGAGGTTGATCAACGCTTGTACGGCTCTGATAAGCCGGTGAAAAAGCGCCGTGAAATTGTGGAGGCTATGTTCCCGTATATTGAACGTGAGCTGGCTAAAGGTGCTTACCTGAACCACATTAGCCGCCATATGCTGGGTTTGTTCCAGGGTTTGCCTGGTGCGCGCCAATGGCGTCGTCATATCAGTGAAAATGCCCATAAACCAGGCTCTGGTATTGAGGTATTGCAGCAGGCGATGGCGAAGATCCCAGCTCATCTAGACGTGTAAAGCCGTGGAATAATAATGGCTAATTAAGCCAAATAGTTGGCGAAAAATACCAAGCTTATCAAGAAGAGGCCCTCTACTCAGTAGTGGGCCTTTTTTAATTATTTGATTTTTTTGTATTTAGTTGGTTTGGTAAACTTGGTCTGGTTTGTGCAGTGTCTATGTCATACAAGGCGTATGATGTTGCCAAAGAGCTTATTGGATATAAGGGGGAGCGCGCGATGATTGAGTTTCTATTTTTGCTGGTGTTTGCTGTGGTGTTGGTCTGTACCGGCGTGAGTATCCTGGGTATGGCGTTGGCGGTTGCCGCAGGCTTTGTTGTCATGGCGGTCGCAGGCATGATTGGGGTGATGTTTAAACTGCTGCCTTGGTTGCTGTTGATTGTTGTCGGGGTATGGTTTTATCGTGAGCATAAGGCCGAGCAAACGCACAGAAAGCGATATTACCGCTGATAGTGGCTGGGAATTAGGCCACAAAAAGAATGTAAAATTTTGAAAAGAAAATAGATGTTTGACATTACAGGTGAGGCTTTATTAACCAGCATCTGATATAGTCTGGCCGTTTTTTATCTAAATACTAATAAAGAGCGGAGACTCGAAATGAAAAAATTAGCGCTTTCTGCGGTAGCCGCTGCAGTCGTGCTGTCTGCGGCAGTACCTGCCCAAGCAGCAACGCTTTTTGGGGTAAAAGCCGGTGCCGATGCTTGGTTCACCGATGCCAAAGTTAATGATAGCCGTAGCCAGTCTGACAGCAATACCTCGGGCTCTTACTATGTGGCATTTGAGCACTTCGTTCCATTGGTGCCAAACTTCCGCTTGCGCTACACCGATGTCGACAACGGTAATGTTTCATTCGGTCAAACGGATTATACCGCATACTACGAAATCCTGGATAACAACGCAGTGGCGTTCGATATCGGTGTAACCATGAGCAAGTTCAACTCGGGCAAGTTCAATGATGAGAGCTTCAGCGAATGGCAGCCAAATATCTACGGTAATGTTGAGCTGGGTATCCCAATGACACCTGTATCACTGTTCGGTGATCTTAATTTCGGTAACTATGACAGTACTAGCACCGTAGACGGCCAGGCCGGCGTGAAGTGGACCATTCCATTGGTAGCAGCAGATTTGAATCTGCGCGCGGGCTACCGTGTGATGGACTATGATTTTGACTTCATCAAGGGGTCTAACGGTGGTGAATTCTTCGCTGATGGTTGGTTCCTAGGTGCAGAGTTCGATATCTAAGCGGCTCAATTAGCACATCTATTCCAAAGCCACGAGAAATCGTGGCTTTTTTGTTGCCTATTTTCTCGTTTTTGTACCATTTTTATAAAAGGTGTAACTGGAAGGGGCAGAGGCTTATGACGTTAACAGAATTGCAGAACCTCTATACCAATAGCGATATAGTGGAAGCCGTAATCGAACCCTCCATTCAGGCGAATGGATGGATTGTCGAGTTTCGCCATCGCCGGGGCGGCTTTGTCCCTCTTACCGATGGGTCTGGTAGTGAAAAGTGCTATCACGATATTGATACGGCCACCGAGCGGGCATTTGAGGTCGGCTTTCACCAAGTGAGGATAGCCGATACTTTTTGAATACAAAGAAAAACTGCAGCATGAGTTGCAGTTTTTTTACCTTCCACCCTTACAAATCGTTATAAAACATTCTTATCTATTCTTTCTTGTTATTTCCCTGAGTAGCTAATCTAACCCATACGCAATGTATAGGGATCGTCGTGTCATGTTACTTAAGGAACTTTCAGCTTTGGCCAGCCCGCTCAATGATCAGCAAATAGGTCAATTACAGCAGGCTGCTGCCGAGCTTTCGCCACAACAGTTGGCGTGGATCAGTGGATATTTTTGGGGTCTTAGCCAAACTCAGGTGGCTGGCCAGACTCAGCCTTCTCAGGCCCCCGCATTAGCAACCAGCAATCAACCTGCCGGTAAGCTGACTATTATTTATGCCTCCCAGACCGGGAATGCCAAAGGTGTTGCTGAGCAGCTGAAAGATGAGGCTGACGCCAAGGGCATCAAGGCTGAGGTATTTGCCGCCGGTGACTACAAGGGGAAAAACCTCGCCAAAGAGACCCATGTCATTATTGTGGCCTCCACCCATGGTGAGGGAGAGGCCCCCGATGATGCCATTGAGCTGCATGAATTTCTGCAATCGAAAAAAGCCCCGAAACTACCTAACTTGCAGTACGCGGTGGTTGGCTTGGGTGACTCCAGCTACGAATATTTCTGCCAGACTGCCAAAGACTTTGATGCCTTCCTTGGCAAACTAGGGGCAACAGCATTCCTGCCTCGTCTCGATTGTGACGTCGACTATGAGTCAGAGGCTACGCAGTGGCGTGCCCAGGCTCTGGGTAAGGTTGAGGAAACGTTGAAATCTGAGGTGGTATCCGGTGAAGCGGATGTGGTTCAGTTACCGCTTGGCCAAGCGGCACCAGCGGTATCGGCTTACAACAAGAAGAACCCTTACCCGGCAGTTTTGCTGACCAGCCAGAAAATTACCGGCCGACAGTCAGGCAAAGATGTCCGCCATGTGGAAATTGACTTAGAAGGCTCCGGGCTGATCTACCAGCCGGGAGATGCGCTGGGGGTGTGGTATGACAACGACCCTGCCCTTGCCGAGGCAGTATTAGCCAAAGTGGGGCTGGCTGCTGATGAGCAGGTTGAGGTGGATGGCGAGCCGGTATCACTGAAAGAGGCACTGGTTAAGCATTATGAGATCACACTGTCTAACCCGCAGTTGGTGACCAAATATGCTGAACTCTCGGGCAGTAAAAAGCTGGCCAAGCTGGTCGAGGATAAAGACAAGCTGCGCGAATATGCTGGCAATAGCCAAATTATTGATGTGCTGGGTGAGAAAAAAGCAATCCTGAGTGCCGAGCAGCTGCTTGGTTTACTGCGCCGCCTGACCCCGCGCCTGTATTCGATAGCCTCGAGCCAGGAAGAGGTGGGTGAGGAGGTCCATTTGACAGTAGGGCTAGTGGAATACCAGAAAGGCGAGGAAACCCGTCAGGGTGGCGCCTCTGGTTACCTGGCCCAGCGTCTGGAAGAAGGCGACAGCGTCAGGGTCTTTGTTGAGCCGAATAACCACTTCAAGCTGCCGGAAAACGATGCGACACCTGTGATTATGGTTGGCCCGGGCACTGGCATCGCCCCATTCCGTGCCTTTGTACAGGAGCGTGATAATCGTGAGGCTGATGGCAAGAACTGGCTGTTCTTTGGCGACCGTACCTTTACCGAAGATTTCCTGTATCAGGTGGAATGGCAGAAGTACTTGAAATCAGGTGTTGTGGATAGGATTGATGTGGCATTTAGCCGTGATCAGGCTGAGAAAGTGTATGTCCAGCACCGCTTGCTCGAACATGCGGCTGAAGTGTGGCAATGGCTGCAAGACGGTGCCCATTTTTATGTTTGCGGCGATGCGACTCGTATGGCCAAAGATGTCCACGAGGCTCTGCTTTCGATTGTCGAGCAGCAGGGAAAACTGAGCCGTGAGCAGGCTGAGCAATATTTGAGTGAACTGCGCAAGAGCAAGCGTTATCAAAAGGATGTGTACTAATGAGCGAGCAAAAACTGTCGGATAACGAACGCCTCAAGCGTGAAAGTAACTTCCTGCGTGGCACCATCATCGAGGATTTGAATGATCGGATCACCGGTGGCTTTACCGCTGATAATTTTCAGCTAATCCGTTTTCACGGTATGTACCAGCAAGACGACCGGGATATCCGCGCTGAGCGAGCTAAACAGAAACTGGAGCCGCTACAAAATGTGATGTTGCGAGCTCGGATGCCGGGCGGGGTGATCACCCCCAAGCAGTGGCTGGCGATTGACAAGTTTGCCGAGGAGCATTCTCTGTATGGCAGTATTCGTTTGACCACCCGCCAGACTTTCCAGTTTCATGGTGTGCTCAAGCCGAATATCAAACTGATGCATCAAACCCTGAATCAGATAGGGATTGACTCCATTGCCACCGCTGGCGATGTGAACCGTAATGTGCTGTGTACCACCAACCCGGTGGAGTCTGAGTTGCACCAGCAGGCGTATGAGTGGGCGAAAAAGATCAGTGAACACTTATTGCCGAAAACCCGTGCCTATGCCGAGATTTGGTTGGATGGTGAAAAGCTGGAAACGACAGACGAAGAGCCTATCCTGGGCAGCAATTATCTGCCCAGGAAGTTCAAGACTACCGTGGTGATCCCGCCGCAAAACGATGTCGATGTTCATGCCAATGATCTGAACTTTGTCGCGATTGCCGAGCAGGGCAAGTTGATTGGTTTCAATGTGCTGGTGGGCGGTGGTTTGGCCATGACCCATGGCGATAAGGCAACTTACCCTCGTCAGGCGGATGATTTTGGGTTTATCCCGTTGAAGAAAACCCTCGATGTCGCTGCGGCAGTTGTCACCACCCAGCGCGATTGGGGTAACCGATCTAACCGTAAGAATGCCAAGACCAAATACACGCTGGACAGGGTTGGTGTCGATGTCTTCAAGGCCGAAGTCGAGAAACGGGCGGGGATTGCGTTTGCCCCGAGCCGACCTTATGAATTTACCGAACGCGGCGACAATATTGGTTGGGTCGAAGGGATTGATGGTAAGCATCATTTGACGTTGTTTATTGAAAATGGTCGTTTGTTGGATTATCCGGGTAAGCCTTTGAAAACAGGTGCAGCGGAAATCGCGAAAATCCATAAAGGGGATTTTCGCATGACAGCGAACCAGAATTTGATTGTCGCTGGCGTTCCTGCGGCAGATAAACTTAAGATCGAAAAGATCGCCCGTGATCATGGCCTGATCGATGATGGCGTTTCCGAGCAGCGGAAAAATGCCATGGCGTGTGTCTCGCTGCCCACCTGCCCGCTGGCAATGGCTGAGGCGGAGCGTTTTCTGCCGGAGTTTGTGACTGACATCGAACAGTTGTTGGCTAAGTACGGCCTGCCCGAAGATGACAACATCATCTTGCGGGTGACCGGTTGCCCGAATGGTTGTGGACGGGCGATGCTGGCTGAAATCGGCTTGGTGGGTAAGGCGCCTGGGCGGTATAACCTGCACCTTGGTGGTAACCGTAATGGTACCCGGATCCCGAAAATGTACCGTGAAAACATTACAGTCGAACAAATTCTTACCGAGATAGATAGCCTAGTGGGTCGTTGGGCCAAAGAAAGGGAAGCCGGGGAAGATTTTGGCGATTTCACTATCCGTACCGGGATTATTGAGCCGGTTCTGATTTCAAAGAGAGACTTTTATGCCTGATAGCCAATATGCCTCGTTGCTGCAAGCCAGCAAGGTGGAGCAGATTCTGAAATTGGCAGAGGTCAATGCCAAGCTTGAAGTGATGAGCGCAGAACAACGAATTCGTTGGGCCCTGGACAATTTGCCCGGGCAGTTTGGTTTGGCGTCGAGCTTTGGCATTCAATCTGCCGTGATGCTGCATCTGGTCACGCGGATTAAGCCTGATATCCCTGTGATTCTGACTGATACCGGTTACCTCTTTCCGGAAACGTACCAGTTTGTCGATGAGTTGACTGATCGTCTGGGCTTGAATTTGCACATTTACCGTGCTGAATTGAGTCCTAATTGGCAGGAGGCGCGATTTGGCAAGCTTTGGGAGCAGGGCCTTGATGGGATCAAGCAATATAACCGACTGAACAAAGTCGAGCCGATGCGCCGCGCCTTGGATGAGCTTGGAGTTTCGACATGGTTCTCCGGCTTGCGCCGTGAACAGTCACAAAGCCGGGCGACCTTGCCGGTGCTGGCGGTGCAAAATGGCCTGTTCAAGTTCCTGCCGCTGATTGATTGGAGTGACCGGGACATTGAGCAGTATCTGGCCCTGTATCAACTTCCTTATCACCCACTTAAAGACGAGGGGTACCTTTCTATCGGGGATACCCATACCAGCCAAAAGTGGCAGCCGGGTATGAAGGAAGAGGAAACTCGTTTCTTTGGCCTCAAGCGTGAATGTGGCTTGCATGAAGATGATGCCGAAGCGGATGGTTCCGGTATCTAGTCGGATCTGCTTGTCTAAATAGCGGAATGAAAAAGCCTTACCCATTGCTGGGTAAGGCTTTTTTACATCATGCTGACAGAAAGGTAGGGCTTGCGCGGTATCTTTGCGCGCGTTTTTATCCGTAACTAGTTATCCTGCGGCTTGCCAGATGCTGCCGAGGTTATCCATCAGGGACGAACTGGCTCCCTGATCGCCCACAAACTGCATCACGACCGGTATGAACTGGCTTACCATGCTGGGATCCATACCGAGTGCACTGAAGATCTGGTTGATGGTATCCATATTGCCTAGCAACGCACTGGTGCCGGGAGGCAGACTGCCGGTCAGGGAGTCCAGCCCGGGGATCATCTGGGTTAGTTCGGTTGCTTGCTCACCACCAAGCTGGCTAGCGGCAATGGAAAGCAAGGCGCCAGCTCCGCCTGCGGCTTGCTCTGTCGAGACATCTAGCTGGCTGCTGAGTAAATCGGTAAGTGGGTTGCTAAGGGTGGATGCCGCTTCTTCGTCATCACCGCCGAATAAGTCAGAAAGGCTGAAGGCGTGGCTGGTGGCAGGTAATAGCAAGCAGCCAACAAGCAGCAGTAGCCAAGTTTTGGCTCGGGTTCGGGTCAATAGGTACATCTTTCGCAATCCTCCATGTAGGCGTCGACTATTGGGTTTCTTATTAAAGATTAGTCAGGAATGCGGCTTAGATACCAAATTCTATGGCAAAAAATGAATTAAAAGATAAAAAGGGACAAAATTTGGGTAGGATAATACGGGAAGGTGGTGATATTAGGCCAATAAAAAACGGTGCCAGAAGCACCGTTTTTGTCAGTAATCGCTGGGCGATTAAAGGATGTCTAGTAGTTCTACTTCGAATACTAGAGCTGCATATGGAGGGATCGCAGCACCTGCGCCGCGCTCACCGTATGCAAGGTCTTGTGGGATGTATAGCTTCCACTTAGAGCCAACAGGCATCATTTGTAGAGCTTCAACCCAACCAGCGATTACGCCAGTTACTGGGAATTCAGCAGGCTGACCGCGAGATACGGAGCTGTCGAAAACAGTACCGTCTGTTAGTTCGCCGTGGTAGTGAACGCGTACTTGCTTGTCTGAAGTCGGGATTTCACCGTTACCTTCAACAAGAACTTCGTACTGAAGACCAGATTCAGTTACTGTAACTTCTGAGCGTAGTGCGTTATCTTTTAGGAACGCTTCGCCATCAGCGGCTGCAGCTTTAGCTTGCTCTTGACGAACAGTTTCTGCACGAGTGTGTAGATCACGTAGTGCGTTGTTGATGTCGTCGACTTCGATTTCTGGCATATCACCAGTTAGAGAAGTAGCGATACCTTTGGCGATAGCAGCAACATTCAGGCCTTCTAGACCACTTTGTGCTAGTTGCTGGCCCATTTGAAGACCGATACCGTAGCTTGCTTTAGTTTCAACTGTATCTAGTTTTACGTCAGACATGGTGTCATCTCTTTAGTAGAATAAATAAAGCAGGCAGGATAACAGTTTCTCCCCCTAGGGGTAAACCATTGTAATAAGCTGTCGATGGATAGCGTGAATCAGATAGCGCTGGAGTGGAGTGTATGGGACAGGCCAAACGCCGTTCGAATAAAAAGAGTGAATTTACGTGGCCTCGTATCACCTTTGATAAGGAGGCGTTCAAACAGGGAGGGGTGGCTATTTGTGCCAAGCTTGCACCGCTGAAAAGCAAGTGGCAGCTGTTACCTAAACTGCATCGCCGTGCCTTGGCGGTATTGGTTCCGGTTACGGCTGTCTTATTGATCATGCCTGTAGGAAAGCAAACAGTGCAGGTTGAGTCATCCGAGCCTGTTCGACGTGAGTTGTCACTGAACTTGGAGAGCCAGCAACCACAAAGTGTGGCGGTAGGGGATAGGGAAGAGCCGGTATCGCCGCCTCGTCCTTCCCGTATCAGGCCATTAGATCCGGTTGAGAGTCAGCCTGTTGCCTCCAAGCCTGCAACCAAGCAGCCAGAAAAAACGGTGAAAGCGGCGTTATCTCAGTCAGCAAGTGCTGATTGGCAGCGCTATCAGGTAAAAAGTGGCGAGACCCTCGCCAATATATTTCGCCAGCATAACCTGCCGCTCAATGATCTCTATGCGGTGGCTGCGATTGAAGGCGATGACAAACCACTGAGCCGAATCAAGGCTGGCCAATGGTTACGTTACCGCCAGACTGCGCAGGGTGGTTTGGACGCTCTGCAAATTGAACGTCGTAACAGCGAGCCGGTATTGTTTTTCCGCCGCTCCGATGGCAGTTTTGTTCGCCGTACCCAGTAGCGCATTATTTGCGCCTAGATAGAAACAAATAAAAAAGCCACCTCTGTGGCTTTTTTATTTGGTGATCCGCATATCGATATGAGGGATGCCATCCTCAAGGTATTCAGCAGAGAACGCCTCGAAACCATAGCGCTGGTAATAATGTTGTAAGTGCGACTGAGCGCCAATCTCAATGGTTTTCCCTGGCCACAGTTGTTCGGCCATCGCCAGCCCTTGCTCAAGCAGCGGATAACCTACCCCTTTGCCACGTATAGTTGGCGATGTCACAACCCGACCAATGCTGACGCCATCATAGGTCGTACCTTCAGGCAATAGGCGCAAGTAGGCAATCAATGTCTCTGCTTGATAGCCGAGTAAATGGTAAGTTCCGGGGTTTTTGTCATGGTCATCTAAGTCCGGGTACGCACAAATCTGTTCAACCACAAAGACATCGCTACGCAGCTTGAGTAAGTCATAAAGCTGGTGTGTGGTTAGTTGGTCAAAGCGAAGGCATTGCCATTGCATTACATTCTCCTGGTGGTTGATGTGGTTCATAGGCCCATCAGGATAAATGAACCCTATAGGCTTGGCATTAACTTAAGGTAAGTTGAGCTGTTATTTTTGCTGTTATTCACAGCTTCGGATCCGTCTCAGGCTGGTGGGGGTAATGCCAAGGTAAGAGGCAACTTGGTAATCGGCAAGTTGTGCCTGAAGAACAGGGAAGTGATCACAAAACAAGATGTATCTCTCTTCCGGGGAGTGGATGAGCATAAAGCGCTCTTTGTGCTCCTTAAACAGTAGTTGGCGCTCCAGCAAGGCCATATAGAGGCGAGGGCTGGTCGTTTTCCATTGTTTGATAAGCGTAAGGGGCAGTGCCAGTAACTGGCTAGCTGATAAGGTCTCCAGTAAATACTCGGAAGGTCGGCCAGTCAGTAGGCTTTCAAAGCCGATGATGAGCTCTTGTTCCCAGTAAAACTCCTTGCTGAAGTGACGGCCTTCAGGCGTTAGGTAACTGGCATGGCAAATACCTTCAGCCAGAAAATAAGCACAGTCAGGTTGCGCGCCTTGGTTGAGCAGGATATGGCGGGTCGGAAGTTCCATCGGCTCTGCTGCCGCATTGGCTTGCTGGAGGGTCTCTTCATCGGCGCCATGGTTCTGGAGATACTGGGTCAGGGCTGTTTTCATCTTGTGCTCGCAGGGATCAGATAACGCTATATCATACCAAAAAAAATACCGCAGCCGAGGCTGCGGTATTTTCATAGGCGATTCGTTCTTCTGACTTATTTTTGCAGGTCGATTCGGTAAACCGCAAAGCCGATTTCATCTTTACCGGCTTTTTCCATTGGGTATTGTGCTTTGTCTTTGATGAAGCTGGCAGCTTTGTCGCTCGGTGAGGTTTCGAAAGTGACGTTTAGCTCTTTCTCGCTCATCAGCGGGGCAAAACGCCAGTTGTTGTCGGCGCTTGGTGTTACTTCACCTTGCTCTTTGCTTACACGGGTAATGTAATCCGCGACAACAGTGCGGTTTTCATCTGGCGAAGCGAATGCAATGTACTCTTCACCGGTACCGGCAAACTTACCGCTGTATGCGCGGTAGTTGTTGGTGGCGATGATAAATGGCTGGGCTGGGTCAACAGGCTTGCCATTGAAGGTCAAACCTTGAATACGTTCTGATTTGTCGTTGATCAGCTTACAGTCGCCATCGTAACGGGCTGGCTGGGAAACATCGATGGTGTAGTTGACGCCGTCGATAACATCGAAGTTATAGGTGCGGAAACCATCCCAATTGATCAGGCCTTGCTGCTTGGTGCTGTTCAGGTCTATTTGGTTGAACTGGCCTGCAGAGCATTCCAGCCATTCTTTTACTTCTTTACCCGTAACTTTCAGTGCCACTAGGGTATTTGGGTACAGGTAGAGATCAGCTGCGTTACGGAAGGTTAGCTGTCCAGATTCCACTTCGGTAAAGTTTGTTGGATCGTTACCACGGCCGCCGGCCTTGAATGGAGCCGCTGCAGACAATACTGGAATACCGTCTAGATCCGGATCGCCTTGGATAAAGCGTTCAACGTAATCCTGCTGGGCAAGGCTGACGATCTGTACCGTTGGATCGTCTTGTACCAGAGCTAGGAAGCTGTACATGACATCGTTGGCTTTGCCGATAGGCTGGTTAACAAATTCGCGGGTGCCATCGTGTTCAGCTTTAATGGCCTCGACCATTTTCTCGTCAGCTTCAACAATCGCTTCGCCTTTGATCTTATCGAAGATTGGGCGGGCCTCTGTCTGAGCGCTGGTTACCGTCCAGCTATCGTCTTTCTGCTTCAAAACCAAATCAATCACACCGAGGTGATCACCCCAGCGGCCTGGCATGACGGCAGGAATACCATTAATGGTGCCTTTCTCCACATCGGTATTTGGCAGGCTAGCGAATGCTGTGCTTGGGAAAACAGCATGTGAGTGACCAAAGGCAATCGCATCGATACCTTCCACTTCAGTGAGGTAATACACCGAATTTTCAGCCATGACTTTGTAAGGGTCTGTCGACACGCCCGAGTGCGGGATTGCGACAATGATATCAGCACCCTCTGCTTTCATCTGAGGGACGAACTTTTCAGCAGACTGTTTGATATCTTCAGCCTTGACCTTGCCTTCTAGGTGGCGCTTGTCCCACACCAAGATTTGCGGTGGCACAAAGCCGATGTAGCCGATCTTCACTTCGTGCTCGGCACCATCAGTGTCCTTGAATGTGTGAGACTTGATCACATAAGGTGTAAATAGGTTTTTACCTGTTTTCAGGTCGTAGACGTTGGCATTGACATAAGGGAAGTTCGCCCCTGCAATTGCTTTGTCCAAGAAGTCTAAGCCGTAGTTGAACTCGTGGTTACCGATGTTACCCACTTCATAGTTCAGTTGGTTCATCGCTTTGTAAACGGGGTGGATATCACCCTGGTTTAGGCCCTTAGCCGCCATGTAATCGCCCATAGGGCTACCTTGGATCAAATCCCCGTTATCAACCAAAACACTGTTGGTTACCTCAGACTGGGCTTGCTTTACCAATGTTGCTGTACGGACGAGGCCTGTTTTTTTAGTCGGCTTGTCTTTGTAGTAGTCATAGTCCATGACATTGGTATGGATATCCGTTGTTTCCAGGATGCGAAGCTTGATGGTGTCTGCTGTAGCCGGTCCTGCCATAGCCAGCATGCCACCCAAAATCGCAACCGATAAGGGTTTGGCTGATAACTTCATAATTTTCTCCGTGAGTTCGGTATAGGAAAGCGTGCATAAGGTAACAAAAACGCTTCCTAAATTGCGTAAGAGAATAGCTTTTATGTGTGATTAATCGCGTTTTTCTGCGTATTTTCTCGAGTTGTTGGAATAGGTTGGATCAGAAAACAACATTTTGGCTACGCATAAGCCTAGGCCAAAAAGTCATAGCTTATGAGGAAATAGCCTATATCACAGTGATGGAGCATCCCTTTCCCGACAATTACAGGGTTTTGCCCAAATAAGCTGATTTATCTCTGTTTTTATCGAGCAAGCGAGAGATATATCTTGGGGCGAACTTTTTGGAATAAAAAATGAAATTTAAGAATTTCAGGTAATAAATCACCGCAACTATAGTGCTTCTATCAACGGATTCTCAGGGGCACTCTCATATGGACTATCTGCCAATTTTTGCTGATTTAAAGCGCCGACCGTGCTTGGTTGTCGGGGGCAATGATATTGCTTGGCGCAAGGCGAAGATGTTGTTAAAGGCAGGGGCCGACGTAAAAGTCATCAGCCCGGAGCTGTCTCCTCTTTTCCAGCAAGCGGTCGATAACGGCCAGTTAACTTACCAGGACGAGGAATTCTCGCCACATCACCTTGATGGCATTTTCCTCGCGATTGCCGCTACTGAGCGCAAGGCGTTAAACGCTCTTGTTTACCAATCAGCCAACCAGCGGCAGGTGTTGGTCAATGTGGTGGATGATACTCAGCGCTGCAGTTTTATCGTCCCATCGGTTGTCGACCGTTCACCCATTATCGTCGCCGTTTCGTCATCGGGCCAAGCGCCGGTACTGGCAAGATTAATACGTGAAAAGCTCGAGGCATTACTGCCACAACACCTCGGCCTAATGGCTACGATCGCGGGACGTTTTCGTTCTCGCTTGGCCAAGACGGTCACATCATTCTCGGCCCGTCGCCGTTTCTGGGAGCAAGCTTTCAATGGGCGTTTTTCCTCATTGGTAGCTGCTGGACAGATTGAATCGGCCGAGTATGAACTGGATCAATTGAGTCAAGGGCAAAGCTTTGGTGGCGAAGTCGCTCTTATTGGTGCTGGTCCCGGGGAGGCTGGGCTACTGACTCTCAGGGCGTTGCAATTATTGCAACAGGCCGATGTGGTGCTGTTCGATTACTTGGTATCGGATGAGGTGATGGACTTAGTCCGTCGTGATGCCGAGCGGGTGTGTGTCGGTAAGAAAGCGGGCTTTCACAGCGTGCCTCAAGGGGAGACCAACCGCTTGCTGGTGAAATATGCTGCCAAAGGTAAGCGTGTTGTTCGCCTAAAAGGAGGTGATCCCTTTGTCTTCGGCCGCGGTGGTGAAGAGTTGGAGGTCTTATTTGATCACAATATTCCGTTTGAGGTGGTACCGGGGATCACTGCAGCGGCGGGGGCAACGGCGTATGCTGGCATTCCATTGACCCATAGGGATCATGCCCAAACGGCGATGTTCGTCACAGGGCACCTAAAAGCCGGTAGTGATCAGCTCGACTGGCAAACCTTGGCCAGGGGCAATCAGACTTTGGTCATCTATATGGGACTGATGAACTCCTCAGATATCCAGCAGCAGCTGATTCAGCATGGCCGCGAGGGTACCACTCCGGTTGCGATCATTGAGCGTGGTACTCAGCCAACCCAGAAGGTTTACAAAGGCCAACTCAAAGAGTTGGGAGAGTTAGCTCAACAGGCGGCTTCCCCGTCACTGATCGTGGTGGGTGAAGTGGTCAATTTATCAGAAAAATTACATTGGTTTGGAAAGCAACCACAGCCGGATTATCCCAATGCGGATGAACAAGGTGCTGTGGTGAAACTGGCTTAGCATGGAGAGAGTAATGGACCCGAAAAGATTCACCCATTTACAGCAACTGGAAGCGGAGAGTATTCATATTATTCGCGAGGTTGCCGCCGAGTTTGATAACCCAGTCATGATGTACTCCATCGGTAAGGACTCCTCGGTCATGCTACATCTTGCCCGTAAGGCCTTTTACCCGGGGAAGATCCCGTTTCCGCTTTTGCATGTCGATACCGATTGGAAGTTCCGTGAAATGATCGAGTTTCGTGATCGGGCTGCCGAGAAATACGGCTTTGACCTGCTGGTACACAAAAACCCTGAAGGGTTGGCAATGGGGGTGGGCCCTTTCACCCATGGCTCATCTAAGCATACCGATATCATGAAAACCCAAGGTCTCAAGCAAGCGCTGAATAAATACGGGTTTGATGCCGCGTTTGGTGGCGCGAGACGTGATGAGGAAAAGTCTCGTGCTAAAGAGCGGGTTTACTCATTCCGTGACAAGAACCATACCTGGGATCCGAAGAACCAAAGACCGGAGCTATGGAAGACCTACAACGGCCAGATAAACAAAGGTGAAAGCATACGTGTATTCCCGCTATCTAACTGGACTGAATTGGATATCTGGCAATATATCTACCTCGAAGGTATCGAGATTGTGCCTTTATATCTGTCGGCCGTGCGACCGGTTGTTGAGCGTGATGGCATGTTGATCATGGTTGATGATGACCGAATGAAACTTCAACCCGGTGAACAGATAGAACAAAAGAGTGTGCGGTTCAGAACCTTGGGCTGTTACCCACTGACGGGAGCGATTGAATCAGAGGCCGATACGCTCACCGGCATTATTGAAGAAATGCTGGTGGCCACCTCCAGTGAACGACAAGGTCGGGCGATTGATCATGATCAGTCCGGCTCGATGGAGCTCAAAAAACGTCAGGGATACTTCTAAGGAGAGAGTAATGAATAGTGCAATTGAACAACAAGTGGCCGAGCTGGGTATTGAAGCCTATCTCGACCAGCATCAACACAAATCTCTACTGCGTTTTCTGACGTGCGGGTCGGTAGATGATGGCAAGAGTACCTTAATTGGTCGCCTGCTCCATGACTCGCAGCAGATTTATGAAGATCAATTGGCTGCCATTCATGCCGATAGCCAGAAGGTCGGGACGACCGGTGATAAGCCAGACTTGGCACTGTTGGTTGATGGCCTTCAGGCCGAGCGGGAGCAGGGGATCACAATTGATGTCGCTTATCGTTATTTCTCGACCAAAAAGCGTAAGTTCATTATTGCCGATACACCTGGACACGAGCAGTATACCCGCAACATGGCGACCGGAGCCTCAACCTGTGATGTGGCCGTTATCTTGATTGATGCCCGTAAAGGGGTATTGGATCAGACTCGCCGCCACTCCTACATTGCCAGCCTGCTGGGGATCCGCCATTTCATCGTGGCTATCAACAAAATGGATCTGGTGGGCTTTGAACAGTCACGTTTTGAATCTATCCGTGATGAGTACCTTGCGTTTGCCGAGCAGCTCAATCCACAGCTGGACATCAAGCTGGTACCGCTATCCGCTCTGGAAGGGGACAATGTCGTTGACCTCAGCGATGAGACTCCTTGGTATGATGGTGAATCGTTGCTAGCGATGCTGGAATCGGTAGATATCAATGTTGACCGCCAAGCGGGAGATTTCCGTCTGCCGGTCCAGTATGTGAATCGACCTAATTTAGATTTCCGTGGCTTTGCTGGCACTGTCGCATCGGGCACGATCAACGTAGGTGATGCCATTAAGGTGCTTCCATCGGGTAAGCAGTCTCATGTTGAGCGTATTGTGACTTTTGACGGTGATTTGCCTGCTGCCTTTGCGGGCCAAGCTGTAACGCTGACATTGGCCGATGAAATTGATATTAGCCGTGGTGATACCTTGGCTGCTGCCAATAACGAGGTCCCATTAGGCAACCGAGTGCTCGCTGACATTGTGTGGATGGCAGAAGCACCGCTTGAAGTGGGACGGCAATACGATATTAAAGTGGCCGGTAAAAAGACGGTGGGGAGCATTTCAGCTATTCGTCATCAGGTGGACATCAACAATCTTGGCACATTTGAGACTGACAGCCTGCCACTGAACGGTATTGGTTTATGTGAAGTGACCCTGACAGAGTCAATTGCCGTTGATCCCTACCTTAATAGTTCAGATACCGGTGGCTTCATTGTGATAGACCGCCTAACCAATGTCACCGTTGGTGCTGGAATGGTTAGAGAGGCACTTGCCATAGAGCAAACCCTCACCTCAACTTCGGTATCTGCGTTTGAAGTGGAGCTCAACGCTCTGATCCGTAAACACTTCCCTGATTGGCAGGCGAAGGACATCAGTAAGTTGTTGGGATAATGATGATGCAATGGGAACAAGGAATGGTTCTCGCCATGTTGATGGTGATTGTAACCTGCCTGCTAACAACAAGGATCAAGCCTGCATATTTGTTTGCGGGAGCGGCCTTCGTTGGCTTTCAGGCCGGGATGATTGATCTGCCTACGCTGGCAGGCAATTTTACCAATTCATCACTATTGACTTTGGTGTTGCTGATCCTTGTTTCTATTGGATTGGAAAAAACCCGATTGATCAGCTGGGTCGGTAAACAAATATCAAGTGGAGGACAATCGACGGTTGTAGCAAAGTTAGGACTATCTACCGCCTTTCTTTCCTCCTTTACCAATAATACCGCAGTTGTGGTGTCTTTAATTGGGGCGATTAAGCGTAATCAGCGCCATGCACCATCGCGTTTGTTGCTCCCCTTATCCTATACCGCCATTTTAGGTGGGACACTGACCTTGATCGGTACCTCGACGAATTTGATCATCAATAGTTTTGTCGAAGATGCCGGATTGCCCAGTTTAGGATTTTTTGCGCCAACGACGATTGGCCTGGCGGTGTTGGCTGTTGGCTTGCTGATTTTGATCCCGTTGAGTTATCTGCTTCCTATCTATGATGAGAATTCACAGGACGATCTGCCTTATTTCTTGGAGGCGAAAGTTATCGGGGGCTCTCCTTTAGTCGGTAAAAGTGTTGCCGAAAATGGTTTGAGAGCGCTAAGACGGTTGTTCCTAGCGGAGGTCATTCGAGATGGTCAAACATTAGCGCCGGTCTGTCCTGACACGCAGCTTAAGGCGGGTGATATCTTGCTCTTTTGTGGTGATGTGGAGAGTGTTACGACACTGCAGGAAATCAACGGGCTCCAGTTGTTCGGTCAGCATCATCTTAATGGCCAGTCCATGCTTGAAGTTATTGTCAGTCATTCAGCTGGAATCCGTGGCAAGACCTTAAAGAGTGTCCAGTTCCGAGAGCGGTTCGATGCGGTTGTTGTGGCTATTCGTCGCGGCCATGAACGGTTAGCTGGTGGGCTAGGTAACATTGAACTGCATGCTGGCGATACCTTAGTGGTGGTACCGGGGAAAAACTTCAACAGTAAAAAGCAACAGCTTAATCGTGAATTTGTTCTCGTGAACGGGTTGGACTCGAGTGCCAGGCTGGATAGCCAGAAAAGTACGATGGTTCTCTTTGGTTTCATGCTGGTTATCGCGGCGGCATTATTGGATGCCTTGCCCATTATCAAAGGATTGGCTGGTTACTTAGTATTGTTGATTGCCTTCGGAGTGGTCTCGTTTGCCGAACTTAGACGACGGTTTCCTATTGATATTGTGGTGATTGTCGGCTCGGCCTTGTCACTCGCTCAATTGATGTTATCGAGCGGGCTCTCTGAACGAATGGGAGATATGCTGATGACCGGGTTTGCAGGGGGGGGGATGTACGGTGCTTTAGTTGCTGTGTATCTACTTACCTTAGTATTAACGGAGCTTGTGACCAATAACGCGGCAGCTGCATTGACATTCCCCATTGCTTACAGTCTATCGCTGAGTTATGGCGTTGATCCTATGCCTTTCATCATGGCGATTTTATTTGGTGCAAGTGCCAGTTTTATTTCTCCTTATGGTTATCAAACTAACTTGTTGGTCTATAGCGTGGGGAATTACAAGCTGAAAGACTACTTACGTGTTGGGTTGCCTATTTCACTGGTGTATTCGGTCGTCGTACTGGCCTTGATACCTCGACTTTTTCCTTTTTAATGATAAACGTATATGGAGTCAGTTATGACGTCGGTTTTTCGTTCGACAAACAATGACAACATTGTTTGGCATACTCACCAAATCGATAAAGCCTTCCGGGCCGATCAGAAAAAACAACAACCATGTGTACTGTGGTTTACAGGGCTAAGTGGGGCGGGTAAATCGACGGTTGCCGGGGCATTGGAGCACCGCTTGGCAGGAATGGGTTATCACACCTATTTATTAGATGGCGATAACGTTCGACATGGGTTGTGCCAAGATCTTGGATTTTCCGCGGAAGACCGCCGGGAAAATATTCGTCGAATTGGCGAAGTGGCAAAGCTTATGGCCGATGCGGGGTTGATTGTATTAAGTGCATTTATCTCTCCCCACCGCCACGAACGTCAGTTAGTGCGTGACATGCTTCCTTCTGGAGAGTTTCTGGAAGTGTTCGTAGACACACCGCTGGATGAATGTGAAAGGCGAGACCCGAAAGGCTTATATAAAAAAGCGCGTGCAGGTGAGATCAAACAGTTTACTGGCATTGATTCAGAGTATGAGCAGCCATTAGGCGCTGAGGTTCATTTATCAGCGGGTCATGATGATGTGCAGCGATTAGTTGATCAATGTGTCGATGTACTGAGAGATCGAAAAATTATTGAATAACGAAAGGAGTGATGTGTGGGAAACCAGCTTGAGTCACTGTACCAAATTGCATTGGAAGCCGGTGAGGCCATTATGTCGCTTTACCACTCTCATATTGAGGTGTCAGAAAAAGAGGACCGCAGCCCAGTTACCGCGGCCGACTTAGCTGCAAATGCAATTATTTTAAAAAGGTTGGCAGCATTAACACCCGATATCCCCATTGTTTCTGAAGAGTCAGCACATATCCCTTGGTCGGAGAGAAAAAACTGGCAGCGATTTTGGTTAGTTGACCCTTTAGATGGCACGAAAGAGTACCTCCGTAAGAATGGTGAGTTCACCGTTAATATTGCGTTGATAGAAGATGGGCAACCGGTCATGGCTGTTGTTCATGCTCCTGCCCTTGGTCAGACGTGGCTAGGTAATGGCTGTCAAGCTTGGCTCGTTAGTAATAATCAGCGAGAAAAAATCAAAGTAAAACCTGCCAGTTCGCCGGTTGTGGTCGGGAGCCGTTCTCATCCTAGCCCGAAGATGGAAGAGTTCTTAGCGCAGCTTTCTACATACCAATTAGTCGCGGTGGGCTCGTCATTGAAGTTTTGCTTAGTCGCTGAAGGGCGAGCTCAATATTACCCGAGGCTTGGTCCTACAATGATGTGGGATACTGCAGCAGGTCAATGTATTGCTGAAAGTGCAGGAGCTATTGTTAAAAGTCTTGATGATACTCCACTGCGTTATGACCGTGAAAATCTGCTAAACCCTTCTTTTATTGTTAGCCTACCGAGCTAGATCTCTTTATAGGGCTAATATGCCCTCTTTTTTAAAGGTTCTACCACACAGAGAGTAGTTATTGTCTACGCTTAACGTTGCGCTTCAATAACAATGGGTACTTGAAGCGTTGCTTTGGCCGTTTTTTGTGTTTTTTCCCCGTTTACGTTTCTTTTGTCATCAATTGGCAAAAAAAGTCAAAAAAACCATTGCTAATACTTTAGGTGTCCCTATAATGCCGCCTCACCAACGGGATGACGGCTTATTAGTAAGCTATTCACAAATTGTGGATAACTTGTTGGTGATTGGCCTGCTAAGTTTTGTTGCCATTTTTGAGCTTGACTCTGAAGTGTAAATGATTAGAATTGCCGGCCTTGCTTGTTAAAAGTGATGAGTTCTTTAAAATAAGAATGTATCTATTAACAAGCCTTGTCAGTAAAGAGTTTCGAAAAATGTTTTTTGAAATTAGTTGTTGACATCGAGGTTAGCGCTGGTAAGATACGCAGCCTCAACCGACACACAGTGTCGAGTTAACGTTCTTTAACAATTTGACCATGCAATCTGTGTGGGCACTCGTGAAATGATAGTCAACAAAAGAATTATCAATGAAAC
>NZ_JBNNXT010000035.1:0-54421 GCF_052873815.1 Photobacterium sp. DNB23_23_1
CGGGGGCCGGATTTGAACCGACGACCTTCGGGTTATGAGCCCGACGAGCTACCAAGCTGCTCCACCCCGCGTCCGTATTTTATTGAAAGGCAAACTAAAGTAAGAATTGCCTTTCGAGGCTGCGCATTATACGAGGAAATGAGACGGATGCAATAGTTCTCAAAAAAAATTTGTCCTTTCCTTTCCAACCGTCTATTTACTCATCAAATTTTCATTATTTGCTCACGATAGTACCGTAATTCAGCAATCGAATCGTGAATATCATCAAGTGCCAAGTGGCTACCTTTCTTGCTAAAGCCATCAAGCACTTCCGGTTTCCAGCGACGAGTCAGCTCTTTGAGCGTACTGACATCCAAATAACGATAGTGGAAGTACTGCTCTAGTTCCGGCATATGCTTATAAAGGAAACGTCGATCCTGGCCAATACTATTGCCACAAATTGGCGATGCCCCTTTCGGTACCCACAACTCCAAGAATGCGATAGTTTGACGAATTGCCTCTTCTTCGCTCACATTGCTCTGGCGGATCCGCTCAACTAAGCCGCTGTTGGTATGAGTCGTGGTGCACCAATCATCCATCTTGGCCAGTTCAGCTTCAGGCTGGTGTATCGCAAGTACTGGCCCCTCAGCCAACACATTGAGCTGCGCATCAGTAACAACTGTCGCAATTTCAATGATTTTATGGGTTTCAGGATCCAACCCGGTCATTTCTAAGTCGATCCAAATTAGGTTCTGATCGCTGATCATCATCGGATATTGCCTATTCTATGAGTAAACCATGTATGATAATACCAAACTAGCGCCAATGCCGAGATTGCAACTGCAGGTTTTTCGGCGGACTATGCATCGGTATATTACCGTAAGCCAACTTAACTGAATGATATTCTTGTGGCAAAAAAGAAAAAGCTTACTAAAGGTCAGAGTCGCCGTGTGCGCTCAAACCAAAATAAACGCCTGAAACGCGAAAAAGATGACGTCCAGTGGGATGAAGCCCTACTGGAGTCTGCTCGTGAAGGCCTCGTAATCACCCGCTTCGGTCAGCATGCTGATGTTGAAGACCCTGAAACAGGTATTATCCACCGCTGCAATCTACGCCGTAGTATTCAGAGCCTGGTGTCTGGCGATCGCGTTGTCTGGCGACCGGGTGTTGAAGCACTCCAAGGTATTAACGGTGTCGTCGAAGCCGTCCATGAACGCGAGTCAATGCTTACTCGCCCAGACTACTATGATGGCGTCAAAGCCGTGGCGGCCAATGTCAACCAAATCATCATTGTATCGTCCGTACTGCCCGAGCTATCGCTCAACATTATTGACCGCTACCTAATCGCAGCCGAAACCGTTGGTGTTCCACCACTAATTGTTCTCAATAAAGTCGATCTGCTTGAACCAGAAGAGCGCACCCATGTTGAAGAGACCCTCGCCTTGTACCAAGAGATTGGCTATCAAGTTCGTTTGGTCAGCTCGGAAACCGGCGAGGGACTTGATGGATTGCGTGATGATCTCAAAGGCCACATCAGTATTTTTGCCGGCCAATCAGGCGTGGGGAAATCAAGCTTGGTGAACGCCCTGATGCCAGAGGTGGAGGCCGAAATTGGTGATGTATCAGAAAATTCCGGCCTGGGTCAGCATACAACGACAGCAGCCCGGTTGTACCACTTCCCTGATGGCGGTGATCTTATCGACTCGCCAGGGGTACGAGAGTTCGGCCTCTGGCACCTTGAAACCGAGCAAGTCACCGAGGCGTTCGTTGAATTCCGCGATTACTTGGGCGGCTGTAAGTTCCGCGACTGCAAGCACGGCAATGATCCGGGCTGTATCATTCGCGAGGCCGTAGAGGAAGGTAAAATCCACCAAGCGCGCTATGACAGCTATCATAAGATCATCGATAGCATGTCTGAGAATGTCGCCAACCGCCAATTCTCACGCAACAAACCTGATTGATTGCTTTACCGCTCCCCGTATCGACGGGGAGCTGCAGTCTCGACAGCAAGTAACTGACTTTACTCAGCAAGTTAGGTATTATTACAGGCCAAGGTTACAGATAAGTAACTATCTTGTTGAAAAATCTATTGTTTCTGGAAGGCACCGTGCACGACAATTTCAAAATCGGCTTGCAGTACTGCGCGCCAAAGCAAACCCTGACCCAGCTAGCAGGCAAACTTGCCTCAATGAAAGCTGGCAAGTTAACGACCGCAGTTATCCGCTGGTTCATCCGCCAGTACGGCATTGATATGAATGAAGCTCGTAACCCAGATCCAGCAGCTTACGACACCTTCAATAACTTCTTTGTTCGCGAGCTGAAAGACGGTGCCCGCCCAATCAATGACGAGGCAGCGATCATCAGCCACCCTGCCGATGCTTGTGTCAGCCAACTAGGCCCCATCACTGGCGGCGAGCTGATTCAGGCCAAGGGCCACACCTATGAAGCGGTTGAACTGCTAGGTGGCGATCAAGCTCTGGCTGATCAGTTTCAAGACGGCCACTTTGCGACACTTTACCTGTCACCAAAAGATTACCACCGTGTTCATATGCCATGTGACGGCACCTTGCGCCATATGGTCTATGTGCCAGGCGAGCTATTTTCGGTTAACCCACTGACCGCGAAGAATGTACCGAATTTGTTTGCCCGCAATGAGCGCGTGGTATGTATCTTCGATACCGAGTTCGGCCCAATGGCACAGGTACTGGTTGGCGCCACAATTGTTGGCAGTATTGAAACCGTATGGGCAGGTACCATTACGCCACCGCGCAGCCCGCAAATTCATCGCTGGAATTACCCAGCCGACGGCGAGCAAGCGATTACCCTGAAAAAAGGGGATGAGATGGGCCGCTTCAAACTAGGGTCCACCGTGATCAACCTGTTCCCCAAAAATGCCACTGAGTTTGTTGATGGTTTGGAAGCCGGTATGCCAACCAAGATGGGCAGTGCCTACGCAAAGCGTGTTGCAGCGGAGCAGCCAGAAGTCTAAACGGTTAACATTTTTGAACAAAAAGGGCCTTTTACGGCCCTTTTTTTATGCAAAAAATTGACCATGTCGAGGAAAAAATCAATACCCAAATAGTATGCTGGTGTCAGTCAATAATATAAGCAAACCAACATACTATGAAAAAACTCCCTATATCCCAACTAGTTAAATTACTGGTCGCGTTCGGGATCCCACTCGGGATCCTGATGCTGCCGATTGATGCTATCCCTATCGCTGAATTAACCGTTTCCCAACATCGCCTCCTTGCTATCTTTGCGCTTGCGGCCCTGCTTTGGGTACTGGAGCCCGTCCCGGTCTTCGCCACCTCGATCTTGATCATTACCTCGCAGTTGATAATGATCTCCGATAGTGGGCTACATACTTTCCGAACACCTCCAGCGGGCCATGAGATGGGGGAAGTGCTCAAATACACCGACATCCTCGGTTCATTCTCATCACCTATCATCATCCTGTTCATGGGGGGCTTTGCCCTCGCAATAGCTGCATCAAAATATGAGCTGGACAACAACTTGGCACGGGTACTGCTAAAGCCGTTTGGCACCCAGCCCAAATTCATCATGCTCGGCCTGATGTTGATCACTGCAGTGTTCTCGATGTTCATGTCCAACACCGCGACCACCGTAATGATGCTGGCCCTGCTGGCGCCCATCGTCGCTTCGGTACCCAAAGGCGATATCGGCATCAAGGCATTGGTACTGTGTATCCCTATCGCAGCCAACACCGGTGGTATTGCCACGCCAATCGGTACCCCGCCCAACGCCATTGCCTTACAGTATCTAACTGGCGAGAATGCCATCAGCTTCCTTGGCTGGATGGTGATTGGTCTGCCGTTTGTGATCCTGCAGCTGGCCTTTGCCTGGTGGCTGCTGCAGAAGATGTTCCCATCAACCCAGACCCACATGCAGCTCGATCTCAATGGCCAGTTCCAGAAAAGCTGGCAGGCTATTGTGGTGTACATTACCTTCGGCCTGACCATCCTGCTGTGGATGACCAGCTCACTGCACGGTATGAATGTCTATGTGGTGTCCATTATTCCGCTCGCCGTATTCACCCTGACCGGGATCATGGGTAAAGAAGAAATCAAGCTGATTAACTGGGAAGTGTTATGGCTGGTTGCCGGTGGTATTGCCATTGGCCTCGCGCTGGATAAAACAGGCCTTGCTAGAGCGCTGGCCCATGCTGTGGATTACGATGCCCTATCACCCATTGCTGTGGTACTGACCTTGTCGATTATCTGTTGGCTGATGGCGAACTTCATGTCCAACACAGCTACTGCCAACCTGTTGATCCCAATCGCCGCAGCTGTCGCCGCATCCATGGAAAGCCTAGCATCAATCGGCGGCCTGCAAGGCGTACTGGTCGTTGTCGCGTTCTCGGCCTCGCTCGGTATGATCCTGCCGGTTTCGACACCACCGAACTCACTGGCTTATTCAACCGGGTTAATAGAAAGTAAAGACATGGCCAAAACCGGCCTTATTATCGGTTTGGTCGGCCTCGCTGTGGTCTACACCGCCGCGCTGATAATCACCTAACGGGCTACCCATCCCAAAAGTGTGAAGGCAGCTAATGCCGCCTTCACACAACCTTACTATTCCGACACTCTAGAAGCATAACTCTGTTAACTAGATCACTTTAATTATATGAATTATCGATAATGATCATTCACCTTCTGCCATGGGTCTTTTCGCTTTGCCCAAGGTACACACCGCTCCGCTAAAACACACCGGAAATGCCACTTATATAAAACCAACATCTGGCTGCCGAGAGAGATAACAATGAACCTAACGATCAAACACAAAATACAACTGGCGATTGCAGTGATTATCGCTACCGTCAGCGCCGTCCAAGCCTGGATATCCATCTCCCAGCTTCAGCAGGAGACCACCAGCGCCATCAACAACCAAATGCGCGATATTGCCCAAGGTACCAGCAGCAATATCAGTGATTGGCTCGCCATACGCAGTGATATGATGCTGGCCAACGAGAGCCTGATTGCCAACCAGAACAATGTCGACCGCGAACTGCTGCTCACCAAGCGTGCCGGGCAGTTCCTGTCGGTCTATGCCGGGTTCAATAACGGTACCATTGCTTACGGTGATAAGACCGAAGATTGGCCTGAGGGCTATGATCCCCGCACCCGCCCTTGGTATCAGGATGCGATGCGCCAAAACGGCCTGATCCTGACCGCACCCTACGAGGATTTCGATGGCAGTATGGTGGTTAGTTTTGCCAAAGCCTTTCAGGGCCAACACCGTGGGGTACTGGCGGCCGACTTAACCATTACCGATATCATCGATCAAGTACTTAACCTACAACTGGACAACAACGGCTTTGCCTTTTTGGTCGATGGTAATAACAACATCGTGGCCTACAGCGATGAGTCTCTGAGCCAGCAACCACTGACCCAACTGGATAGCGATTTATCACCGCAGCTGCTCCAGCGGTTGGTTGCCAACCCAGCAATCCACACTTTCCATCTCGATAGCGACGGTCAGGATAAGCTTATTTATGCCGCGCCTATCGCGGGAACAAACTGGACACTGGCTTTAGTGGAAGACAAAGATCTGGCCTTTGTCTCTATCGGCGAGCAAATCAAATTTATCCTGCTAGCCTCTGTCGGCCTGTACATTGTGATTTCGGCGATCGCCACACTGACCATCAATAATTTGCTGCGCCCGCTATCACGACTCAGCGAATCTGTAGCCCAGCTGGCCCAAGGTCAAGGTGACCTTACCCAACGCATTGATATTGAACGCATGGATGAAATCGGCATGCTGGCCGATAACATGAACCGTTTCCTCGGCCAGCTGCAGACCATGATCAAAGGCGTGGTCACCCAATCTGACCGCCTTGGCGAGCAAGCCGAGCTGTCCGCCCAGCAAACGCTGCAAGCCAACCAGAAGGTCAACGAGCAACAAAACGACATCAACCAGATTGCTACCGCCATCCATGAAATGTCCGCCACCTCTGCCGAAGTGGCCAGCCACGCCGAAATGACCGCCGCCGCGGCACAGGCCTCAACCAGTTCCTGTGAGCAAGGCCAAGGCGTTATCAGCCAAAACCGCAATGCCATTACCTCACTGGCAACACAGGTAAGCGATGCTGCCAGCGTGATCAATAAACTGGAAAGCAATGCCCAGAACATCAATCAAATCCTGTCGACCATCCAAGGTATTGCCGAGCAAACTAACTTGCTTGCCCTCAATGCCGCCATCGAAGCTGCACGGGCAGGCGAGCAAGGCCGCGGGTTTGCGGTTGTCGCCGACGAGGTACGAGTACTGAGCAAACGTACCCATGACTCGACCGAAGAAATCCGCGCGATGATCGAAACCCTGCAGCAGAATACCCGCCAAGCGGTCGACAGCATGCAGGCGAGCACCAACCTAGCCGGTGAGAGTGTCGGCTTTGCCGAGGCCGCCAGTGACAGCCTAAGCCAAATCACCCAGGCGATCAGCGAGATCTCGGACATGGCGACTCAAATTGCCAGTGCCGCCGAAGAGCAGCGGGCGGTCAGCGAAGATATCAGCCGCAATACCCAAGCAATCAAGGATGTGTCAGATCACCTGTCGGTGCAAACCGATGCGGTAACGGAGAACGCCAAGGAAATGCACAGTACCGCAACCAGCATGTGCCGCGACGTTTCACGCTTTAAGGTCTGAGGCCCATAACCTGACAGCACCTCCTGTGCAAAGCCGCCCAACTAAGGGCGGCTTTTTTTTGGGGGGGGTGGGAAAAGCCCTCGCAAAATCAATAACTAGGTTTTCAATAACGACCTGTTCTTTTATCTATAACTGGATATGGCTGCCAATTCCACTCCCTTCTTCTCCACAGCGACGTCCCACCCACTACACTAAAAAGGTTGGCTAATTTAATAAGAATAGAAAGAGGAACGAAAGTGAAATCACAATCTTTCAACGTGTTACTACTCACCATGGCGGCGGCATCCATGTCTACCGCTCAAGCGGCCGAATGGAGCTATGAAGGCGAGCATGGCGCCGATAACTGGGGCAAGAGCTTTGTCACCTGTGGCGAAGGAGTCAACCAAACTCCGATCGACATCAAGCACACCGTCAAAGCCGAGCTGACCCCACTGCAGCTCGATTACCAAGGAAAGGTCCACGAGGTAATTAACAACGGCCATACTGTGCAAGCCAATGTCGAGGGCAAGAACCAGCTGGTTGTCGATGATCAAACCTTCAACCTCAAGCAGTTCCATTTCCATACCCCGTCAGAAAACTATATCGCCGGCAAGCAGTTTCCGCTCGAAGTACATTTTGTCCATGCCAATGCCAAGGGACAACTGGCCGTCGTGGCAGCAATGTTCAAGACTGGGCCGCGTGGTAATGAGGCCTTCAATACCTTACTGACCACCGTACCGGAAAAAGATCAGATCCTGCCACTCAATAAGGCCTTGAACCCAGCGGATCTGCTACCGAGGGAGCGGGAGTATTACCGTTTCAGCGGCTCGCTGACGACTCCTCCATGCAGCGAGGGGGTACGCTGGTTTGTCATGCGCGAAGCCCAAGCCGGTACCGAGCAGCAAATCGACAGCTTGCATAAAGTGATGGGTAACAATGCCCGTCCGCTACAACCCCTCAATGCCCGGGTCGTCTTGGAATAAAGACGGTTGAATGGCCCTAATTGATAAACCTGATACCTGGCGCTTCTGCTGAGGCGCCACCTTTTTCCATCCCCGCGTTCCAGCAACAAATCCCTTGCCTCTTCTCACTGATATACCGCAAGATATTTCCCCGATATAAGAATATTGCACGATCGCCGCCTACCGCAAAGCAACCTTCAGGGTAGAAGGTAGCGGCCATAAAGGATAAGCATGAACTACGAATGGCTGGCACTGGCTGCTGCATTGCTGTGGGCTGTCAGCAGCCTGATTTCCATCACCCCTTCTCGTCATTTGGGCGCCTTTGCCTATAGCCGCTGGCGGATGGCCTGTGTCACGGTGATGCTCTCTAGCATGGCATGGCTCAACGGTGGCTGGTCGAGCATGCAGTGGGATTATGCTACCGTGATGTTGCTATCTGGTGTGATCGGGATATTTATCGGTGATACCGCCTTGTTTGCCTGTTTCAATCGCATCGGCCCGCGTCGCGGAGGCTTGCTTTTTGCCTGCCATGCGGTATTTTCGGCATTGCTTGGCATGTGGCTATTCGGTGAAGTGTTACAAGGCTGGAAGCTTGTCGGCAGTGTCGCCGTTTTTTCCGGCGTGGCTATCGCGATCGTTTTCGGCCAACGTCCAAGCGATGACCGGCAGCAGCACTGGGAAGGCACCCATGGTTCGCTCGCATTCGCCGTCCTACTCGGGCTGACAGCGGCCCTATGCCAGTCCCTCGGTGCCATTATCGCCAAACCCGTCATGCAGACTGCAGTCGACCCTATTGCGGCATCAGCGGTCAGAATGGCCAGTGCCTTTGCCGCCCATTCGCTATTGCGTCTAAGCGGAGCCCGACTCGCCCTGCCCATACAATCAATCAACCTTCGAATATTCCTACAGGTCGCCCTCAATGGACTGCTTGCCATGGCGATTGGCATGACCTTGATCCTCTATGCCCTGCGTGATGGCGATGTCGGCATGGTTGCCCTACTTTCTTCAACCTCGCCGATCATGATCCTGCCATTGCTCTGGCTGCATACCCGCCAACGCCCTCCCGTGACGGCCTGGGTCGGTGCCGTGGTCGCGGTATTTGGTACAATGCTGATATTAGCCAACTAACAAAGCAAATGATAATTATTTGCATTTAAGCTGTAATTTGATTATCCTTTGCCTGTTGGTTAAGGCGCCTTGGAATCCTACCCTGCGACAAAACCACACCCTGTACTAAAACGACTGGCTGTTCCCCCTCAGCTTTTTGGCCGCGGCAGTGATACCCTCCTGCCACCAGGTGTATAAACCGTTTCTGCAGGCAGAAACAAACAGCGCGGCAACCTAGCCGCGCGGTTCATTGGTCAAGTGTGCTTTAACGCATAGGTTAGGATCGACAATCAGGCGATCGTGATCGGAAATGCGCTGACTTGATCTATATGATCCACACCCAGCGATAACATGATCAAACGATCCACCCCCAAGGCCACACCAGCGCAATCCGGGAAGCCAGCACGCAGTGCCTCGATCAAGCGCATGTCGATAGGCTGCGGGGCTAGCCCCATTTCCTCACGCTTGCAGTTATCAGCTTCGAAGCGGGAGAGCTGCTCATCCCCATCGGACAGCTCGTGGAAGCCATTGGCTAGCTCAACCCCCCTGAAATACACCTCAAAACGTTCTGCGACACGGCTATCTTGCGGGTTGATCTGGGCCAAGGCCGCCTGAGAAGCTGGGAAGTCGTAGACAAAAGCAGGTACCTGTTGGCCTATTTTCGTCTCGACACCGACACTAAACAGCAGCTGTAACAAGGTATCGCGATCCTGCTCAGGTTCGGCGATATCGGCCAACCCCAAATGTGCCGCCACAGACTTGAGCGCCGCCATACTACCTTCCAGCGGGCAGACACCCAGTACATCAATAAATGCCTGCTGGTAAGTCATTCGCTCAGCAGGCCCACTACCCAGTACCAATTGCAGTAAGTCATCCATCTCATCCATCAAGGCATGGTGATCAAAGTCAGGGCGGTACCATTCCAGCATAGTAAATTCAGGGTTGTGAAAACGGCCAGATTCTTCGTTACGAAAAGACTTACAAACCTGATAGATTGGACCACTACCAGCAGCGAGCAAACGCTTCATGTGGAACTCAGGGCTGGTCATCAGGTAAAGCTGCTGGCCATCGGCAAAGCCCGGGCCGACAAAGGTCGTTTGAAAGGTATGAAGATGAATGTCTGTCACTGTTGCCTGGCTCATCGCCGGAGTATCGACTTCCAGTACCTCTCGTTGCGCAAAAAAGTGTCGGATCATCGCCAGTATCGCAGCACGCTGCTTAAGTTGGGTCAGGGGAGCGGTCGGTTGCCAGTGGATAGTCATAGCCAGTAATCATCAAACATTGAGGGAAAGTGAAGTCAATATTTTACCCCATTTTGTCCAAATGCCCATTACCGAAAAACGCCCCAAGGAACATACCCTTGAGTAGCCCCCCGAATATGTGAAGACCCACCATCCGGATCTAACCCCATATCAGCCAAGCCCTAATACCAGCAGATTTCAACAATAAAAATACTTATGAAAGATTATGAAAAAATCGTGATCAGCAAGCATTCAGCTTGGACTCATTTTCAACACGAAAAACAAATAAAAGATTAACAAAACAATCACAGAGCCGGCATTTACACAACAGTCCGAATGAAAGCACTCATTTACACCCTACATAAACTGTTTTTTATTAGTGACTTGGTTACATACACCGAAACACACCATTAACGAGCCAGAAGCAAACAACACATTTCATTTCGATTAATTAACAACCGTAAAACATTACAATTTGTGACAATAATCACACTTCCTATAATCGCCTTATACTTTTGGGCTATTTCGTTTAAAAAGTCGCGTCTAAATCAACTTTTCTATCGATATTGTTTCATAGAATGCCTCTAGGATTTCAAGGTTAAGTACGCTCAGGCGTACTTTTTTAAATTTTATCGTCTTACCTCCGGAGGATAGCTGTGAAAACAATTACCACAGATATCGCTGTAATCGGCGCAGGTGGTGCAGGTCTTCGTACTGCCATCGCTGCTGCAGAAGCAAACCCAGACTTAGAAATTGCTCTTATTTCTAAAGTTTACCCAATGCGCTCTCATACCGTAGCTGCAGAGGGTGGCTCCGCTGCCGTCATCAAGGATGAGGATAGCTTGGACAACCACTTCAACGACACCGTTGGCGGTGGTGACTGGCTATGTGAACAGGACGTTGTTGAATATTTCGTAGAAAACGCGACACGCGAGATGACCCAGCTAGAGCAATGGGGTTGTCCGTGGAGCCGTAAAGAAAATGGTGACGTGAACGTACGCCGCTTCGGTGGTATGAAGGTTGAGCGCACATGGTTTGCCGCAGATAAAACCGGCTTCCACATGCTGCACACACTGTTCCAAACGTCTATCAAATACGATCAGATCAAGCGTTTCGACGAATACTTCGTTGTCGACCTACTGGTTGAAGAAGGTGAAGTACAGGGTCTTGTGGCTATCCACATGGCCGAAGGTGAGTTGATCTGCATTAAAGCGAAGTCTGTTGTACTTGCAACAGGTGGTGCTGGCCGCGTTTACAACTGTAACACCAACGGCGGTATCGTAACCGGTGACGGTATGGCTATGGCCTTCCGCCACGGTGTCCCTCTGCGTGACATGGAGTTCGTTCAGTACCACCCAACTGGCCTACCTGGCACAGGCATCCTGATGACCGAAGGTTGTCGTGGTGAAGGCGGTATCATGCTGAACAAAAATGGTTACCGTTACCTGCAAGACTACGGCATGGGCCCAGAGACACCAATCGGCCAACCAAAGAACAAATACATGGAACTGGGTCCTCGTGACAAAGTTTCTCAGGCATTCTGGCACGAGCAGCAGAAAGGCAACACCATCAAGCACCCACTGGGTGATGTTGTACACCTTGACCTGCGCCACCTAGGTAAAGAATACCTACACGAGCGTCTACCGTTCATCTGTGAGCTTGCAAAAGCCTACGTGAACGTTGATCCGGCAGAAGAGCCAGTGCCAATTCGCCCAACGGTTCACTACACCATGGGTGGTATCGAAACTGACAAGCATAACGAAACACGCATCAAAGGCCTATTCGCGGTTGGTGAGTGTTCATCTGTTGGCCTGCACGGTGCAAACCGTCTAGGTTCTAACTCTCTTGCAGAGCTTGTTGTATTCGGTCGCCTAGCTGGTGAAGGTGCGGCTAAACGCGCTGAAGAATTCAAAGGCTGGAACGAAGCCGCTATTACTGAGCAGGTTCAGGCGATTCAAGACCGTATTGACACCCTACTGTCTCAAGAAGGCGACGAAAACTGGGCTGATATCCGTACTGAAATGGGTCACTCCATGGAAGCCGGTTGTGGTATCTACCGCCAAGAAGATTTGATGCAAGCAACGGTTGATAAGCTAGCAGAACTTCGCGCTCGCTTTAAGAACATCAGCATCAAAGACAAGGGCAAGGTATTCAACACTGACCTACTTTATGCAATCGAAATTGGTTACGGCCTAGAAGTTGCTGAAGCAATGGCTCACTCTGCGATTCAGCGTAAAGAATCTCGTGGCGCCCACCAACGTCTTGACGATGGTTGCACAGAGCGTGACGACGTGAACTTCCTGAAGCACACGCTAGCCTTCTACAACGGTGATGACGCACCTCGTATCGAGTACAGCGACGTAACAATCACCAAGTCTCAGCCAAAAGCACGTCTATACGGTGCAGCGGCAGAAGAAGCTGCAGCGAAAGAAGCAGCTGAAGCGGCAGCGAAGAAAGAGGAGCAGGCATAATGTCAGACAACCGCATCCAAAAAGTAGAAATTCTGCGTTATGACCCAGCAAAAGATGCAGAACCATACTTCGAAATGTTTGAAGTACCGTTTAACGAAACCATGTCTGTGCTTGATGCGCTAGGTTACATCAAAGATAACCTAGACAAAGACCTGGCTTACCGCTGGTCTTGCCGCATGGCAATCTGTGGTTCTTGCGGCATGATGGTCAACAAGGTGCCAAAACTGGCCTGTAAGACTTTCTTGCGTGATTACCCGAACGGTCTGAAAATCGAAGCGCTGGCTAACTTTGCTATCGAGAAAGACTTGGTCGTCGACATGACGCCATTCATCGAGCGCCTAGAAGCTATCAAGCCGTACATCATCGGTAACGATCGCAAGCCTGAAGACGGTCCAAACAACCAGACGCCAGAGCAAATGGCGAAGTACAAGCAGTTTGCTGGTTGTATCAACTGTGGTCTGTGCTACTCAGCATGTCCTCAGTTCGGCCTGAACCCTGAGTTCATCGGCCCTGCAGCGCTAACCCTAGCGCACCGCTACAACCTAGACAGCCGTGACAACGGTTCTGATGAGCGAATGAAGCTGATCAATGGTGAAAACGGTGCATGGGGCTGTACTTTTGTTGGCTACTGTTCTGAAGTTTGTCCGAAGAGCGTCGATCCAGCAGCAGCGGTTAACCAAGGCAAAGTGGAATCATCTAAAGATTTCGTTATCGCCATGATGAAGCCTCAGGAGGCATAAGGATGAGCAATCGTAAACCTTACGTTCGCGAAATGAAGCGCACCTGGTGGAAGGATCACCCTTTCTACCGCTTCTACATGGTTCGTGAAGCAACTATTTTACCGTTAATCTTCTTCACTATCTGTCTGACTTTCGGTCTAGGTAGCCTAGTGAAGGGCCCTGAAGCATGGGCGGGCTGGCTAGAGTTTATGGCTAACCCAGTAGTTGTAATTCTGAACGTGCTGGCATTGGCGGGTAGCCTGTTCCACGCACAGACTTTCTTCAGCATGATGCCTCAGGTAATGCCTATCAAATTGAAAGGCAAGACACTGGACAAGAAAGTTGTTGTTCTGGCTCAGTGGGCTGCAGTTGCTGCAATCTCACTGTTCGTACTAGTTCTAGTTTAAGGAGAACCACGTGGTTAATCTAAATCCTAAACGTTCTGACGAACCAGTATGGTGGGGTCTGTTTGGTGCTGGCGGTACTTGGTTTGCAATGCTAACACCTGTGACTGTGCTGGTACTGGGTATCATGGTACCACTGGGTATCCTAGACGCTGATTCAATGAGCTACGAGCGCGTTGCCGGCTTCGTCACCAGCATCATCGGTGCACTATTTACTATCGCGACTCTGGCTCTGCCAATGTGGCACGCGATGCACCGTCTGCACCACGGTATGCACGACCTGAAATTCCACACTGGTGTGGTAGGTAAAATCGCATGCTACGCAGCAGCATTCCTTGTGTCTGCACTGGCTGTAATTTTCGTATTCATGATCTAATCGTAATACGAAACAAAAAAAGCACCGCATCGCGGTGCTTTTTTTATGCCTGCTCGGTCGATTAAGGCCCAGACCCAAGAGACTTAATCAAGCAGATAAACGAGCAAAAAAAATCCCTCGAGTAAATCGAGGGATTTGTGTATAAAGCCAGGCCTAAGCGACCTTTTTTACAACCGGAAGTGAATTACTTCACACGGCCTACGTATTCAGCTGAGCGCGTATCAACTTTAATCACTTCACCGATAGCGATGAACAATGGTACACGTACGACTGCACCAGTTGTTAGTGTTGCAGGCTTACCACCGGTACCCTGAGTATCACCTTTTAGGCCAGGATCCGTTTCGGTTACTTCTAGTTCAACGAAGTTTGGTGGTGTTACGGCAATTGGGTTACCGTTCCACAGTGTTAGCGTACAAGTGTTGTTTTCTACTAACCACTTCGCGTTTTCGCCTACCGCTTTAACGTCTGCCGCAATTTGCTCAAACGTTTCATTGTTCATGAAGTGGTAGAATTCACCGTCGTTGTAGAGGTAATCAAGCTCAGTATCGATTACGTCTGCAGCTTCAACGCTTTCACCAGACTTGAAAGTCTTCTCCAGTACCTTGCCTGAAAGCAGTTTACGGATTTTAACGCGGTTGAACGCCTGGCCTTTGCCCGGCTTAACAAATTCATTTTCGATAATGACACATGGTTCATTATCTAGCATAATTTTCATTCCGCCGCGGAATTCATTGGTGCTGAAAGACGCCATTTCTATCCTCTTAACATCTTCGAGTTGTATTTAATGCCGCATATAATAACCCGAAACGCCTCATCTGTTGAGCAAAACTGGCTGAATGATCTTGCTAATGCGATTTCTGATCCGATTCAGCTGCTAAATAGCCTTAAAATTGATCCCGCCCCTTGGGCAGAAGGCTTAGCGGCCCGGAAATTATTTGCGCTGCGTGTCCCTAAGAGCTTTGTCGATAGAATGGAAGTTGGCAACCCTTACGACCCGTTATTGCGACAGGTTTTGCCTCTGGCAGAGGAATTCGAGGTGCACCCGGGCTATTCCCAAGACCCCTTAGAAGAGCAAGACAATGCCATTCCTGGTCTACTGCACAAATACAAGAACCGGGCCCTGCTGATCGTCAAAGGCGGCTGTGCCGTTAACTGTCGCTATTGCTTCCGTCGCCATTTTCCCTATCAGGAAAACCAAGGTGGCAAACGTAACTGGCAGCTTGCACTGGACTATATCGCCAGCCAACCGGACATCAATGAAGTTATCCTATCCGGTGGCGATCCATTGATGGCCAAGGACAATGAAGTGGCCTGGCTGATCGATGCCATCAGTGCTATTCCGCATATCAAGCGGCTGCGTATCCATTCCCGCTTACCGGTGGTCATGCCATCTCGCATTACCCCCGAGCTATGCCAACTGCTGGCTCGCAGCCGTTTGCAAACGGTGCTGGTCACCCATATCAACCATGCCAATGAAATCAACGAGGAGCTGGCTCAGGCGATGCTGGCGCTCAAGCAGGCTGATGTGACACTGCTGAACCAAGGGGTATTGCTCAAAGGCGTCAATGACTCCGTCGAGGCCCTGACCCACCTCAGCGAATCCCTGTTCGATGTTGGTATCCTTCCCTATTACCTCCACGTGCTGGATCGGGTCCAAGGCGCAGCGCACTTTATGGTCGACGACCACACTGCCCGCCAGCTAATGGCCGGCCTGATGGAGAATGTGTCGGGCTATATGGTGCCGAAACTGACCCGAGAAATCGGTGGCCGCCGCAGCAAAACCCCGCTGGATTTGCGCCTCGAATAGTTCCCCCCGAGTCTACTTTACGGGGGTCATATCCCCCAGCCTCAATGTACAGCAAACAACAAAATAAACACCCTTTAGGTGCTCAACACGACACTCAAGGGTAAACATCAGCCAGGCCAACCTAAGCCATTGTTTTTAAGGGGGTTAATTGCGTTCAGCTTTTTGAGCTTTTTCCCCTGTTAGCTCACAGCAAGCAAAAAGGTATCATTTACGATCAGGACACACAACACGAACAGCAAATACCCTCTTGTTCAGATAAAACCTGCACAACCATTTAGCCCATCATGGGCAACCCAAAAACCAACAAGTAAGTCATTGATATAAAGCAACTTAAACTCACGTTCAGCTTTTCAGGCTTTTTACCGAGTAAGCCTAAAAAACCAAAAAAAACACGACAGGCCATAAAGTTAAAACACCAGCAAAATATTTGTTGGACTCAATCAAAAAATATCATCGCCAAATCGCTCGCATTTAGAACCAAGTAAGCGCATAGTCGCGCTCCGATCTGCAGGCTAAGAAGGCAGCCAAACTTCACGCCTGCACACTATCCATCACCTTATTAATGAGTAACGCAATGAAAATTGGCATTCTCTCCCAGAACGAAAACCTGTACTCAACCCACCGCCTGCGTGAGGCCATCGAACAGCGCGGCCATGAAGCTGTAATCATCAACGCTTTGCGTTGTTATATGAATATCAACTCGGTCAAGCCATCGATTCATTTCGAAGGCCAAGATCTGACGGGCTTTGATGCCATTATTCCGCGTATAGGTGCGGATATTACATTTTACGGCTGCTCGGTATTGCGTCAGTTCGAAATGATGGATGTGTTCTCCGTGAACCCGTCCATCGCGATTTCGCGTTCTCGGGACAAGCTGCGTTCACTCCAGTTACTCAGCCGCAAAGGGGTGGGCATGCCGATCACAGGTTTTGCCAGCAAGCCCGATGATGTGCCGGATTTAATCAAGATGGTCGGCGGCGCCCCACTGGTGATCAAACTGCTCGAAGGCACCCAAGGTATTGGCGTGGTATTAGCCGAAACCCAAACAGCGGCCGAGAGCGTGATCGAAGCCTTCATGGGGTTGAAAGCCAACATCATGGTGCAGGAATTTATCGAGGAAGCCGGTGGTGCCGATATCCGCTGTTTTGTCATCGGCGACAAAGTGATCGCTGCAATGAAGCGCCAAGGGGCAGAAGGCGAATTTCGTTCCAACTTGCATCGTGGCGGCAGTGCCTCATTGATCCGCATTACCCCTGAAGAGCGTAAGACTGCGGTTGCCGCGGCAAAAGCGATGGGACTGAGCGTTGCTGGGGTTGATTTACTGCGATCCAAGCGCGGACCACTGGTTATGGAAGTAAACTCTTCCCCCGGTCTGGAAGGCATTGAAGGTGCAACAGGCAAAGATATTGCCGGAATGATTGTCGAGTACATCGAAAAGCATGCAGGCAAGCGCAACAGCCGTCGCAACTCTCACCAATAGCCACACCGCTATGAAGACGTGAAGCAAACGAAAAACCATAAGCAGCCAAGGGCTGCTTTTTTCATCCACCAAAGCCGTCTTAATAATAGGAGCAACAGCCATGTTATGGCTTGATATCACCCCGTTCACCTGGCCCGCCCTACTCCAATGCGCCATTTGTGGCGCGGTTATCGGGGTGGAGCGCCAAGTTAGAGGTAAACCGGTCGGGATCCGCACTTCGACGTTAATTATTATGGGGACCTACTTTTTCATTACCCTCGGCGAAACCCTGTCGAGTAACAATGCCGATATTTCCCGGGTCATGGCACAGGTGATCACCGGGATAGGCTTCCTGGGAGCCGGGGTGGTGATGACCAGAGACGGACAAATCCATGGTGTCACCTCCGCCGCAGTGGTCTGGATGCTGGCCGCTCTCGGAATCACTATCGGTTTGGGCTATGGCCAAACCGCAGTGATCATGACAGGTGTCGTGGTGTCTATTCTGCTCGGCGTCGACAAGTTAGAAAACAGCCTGCGTATTCTGCGCAAGGGGGTTCATGCCCACTTGAGTGATCGCCGCCAGTTAAAAAAGGTAAGACGACACAGCAGCGAGAAGCGAGCAATCACGGAAGAGTCAAACACCGAAAAAAAACAGGCGTACAGCGACAAGGGATAAAGGTGGCTTTTTGGTGACCATTCTGACCACCTACATTCAAAAGCGTCAATGACAAGTGTAAGTGATTGATTAAAAACAACTAAAGTATTGTTCAGTTTTTTCGGCTTTTTTCCTGACAAACTCAGTTCTGCTCCTTTAGCCATTTTCCGGCAGACGTTCAGGGAAAGAGCCACCCTTTGTACAGCTTTACCCTGGAATTACAACTAAAAGCAAACCAAACCCAAGCATTGCGTCAAACCATCAATATTTACACCTAAACCTATGATTTTAAACACATTGAGTAGCGTACAGCTTTTCATGCTTTTTACCAAGTGAGCTGCCACAATCTATTTACTGTCATTTTTTCCCTATAACTGGCTCACCCGCTCGCTAACCGCCAGACAGTACAGCTTATCAGTCGATATACAGGAAAAAGAAGACCAAAATAAAAACTTGGTGTCAGGGCCGTTCTTACAAGTGTAAGTTACTGATACTAAAGTAAATATCAAGCGTGCAGGTTTTTAAGCTTTTTTCCTGACAAGCCTACCATAGGACAAGTAGCCTCCAAGCCGCTCCCTTATTGCTATTTCTCAGGCACAAAAAAACGGAGGCGTAAGCCTCCGTTTATATGTTTTGTCAGCTACCTCAGTGAGATAGGGGTATCACATCATACCACCCATGCCACCCATGCCACCCATACCGCCCATATCAGGCATTGCAGGAGCATCAGCTTGTGGCTTATCAGTGACCATCGCTTCGGTTGTGATCATAAGACCAGCAACAGAGGCAGCAAACTGAAGTGCAGAACGCGTTACTTTCGTTGGGTCTAGGATACCCATCTCGATCATATCGCCGTACTCACCCGTTGCCGCGTTGTAACCGTAGTTACCTTCACCTGCACGTACGTTGTTAGCAACAACAGACTCTTCATCACCCGCATTCTTGGTGATTTGACGAATTGGTGATTCCATTGCTCGTAGTGCAACACGGATACCGACATTCTGCTCTTCGTTATCGCCTTCAAGGCCAACAACTTTAGACGCAGCGCGGATCAGGGCAACACCACCACCCGCAACCACGCCTTCTTCTACCGCTGCACGTGTTGCGTGTAGGGCATCTTCAACGCGGTCTTTCTTCTCTTTCATTTCAACTTCAGTCGCAGCACCCACTTTGATCACTGCAACACCGCCTGCTAGCTTAGCAACACGCTCTTGTAGTTTCTCTTTGTCGTAGTCTGATGTTGCGTCTTCGATTTGCTGGCGAATCTGGGCTACACGACCCTGGATCATCTCTTCCTCACCCATACCATCGATGATAGTGGTGTTTTCTTTAGTGATCGTAATACGCTTCGCTTGACCTAGGTCTTCTAGCTGAACTTTTTCTAGCTCTAGGCCAATCTCTTCAGAAATAACCGTACCCGCAGTTAGCACCGCGATGTCCTGAAGCATAGCTTTACGGCGGTCACCGAAACCAGGCGCTTTAACCGCAGCCACTTTCACGATACCACGCATGTTGTTCACAACTAACGTTGCCAGTGCTTCACCTTCAACGTCTTCTGCGATAATAAGCAGTGGACGAGATGCCTTAGCAACACCTTCTAGCGCAGGAAGAAGTTCACGAATGTTCGAGACTTTCTTGTCGATAAGCAGGATAAATGGACTTTCCAGATCAACGGAACCCGCTTCCTGGTTGTTGATGAAGTAAGGAGACAGGTAACCGCGGTCAAACTGCATACCTTCAACAACATCTAGCTCATCATGCAGAGCTTGGCCTTCTTCAACCGTAATAACACCATCACGGCCTACTTTTTCCATTGCTTCAGCAATGATGTTACCAACCGTTGCGTCAGAGTTAGCTGAGATAGTACCAACCTGAGCAATCGCTTTGGTGTCTGCACATGGCACAGAAAGCGCTTTTAGCTCTTCAACCGCGGCAACAACCGCTTTGTCGATACCGCGCTTAAGATCCATTGGGTTCATCCCCGCAGCAACAGCTTTCAGGCCTTCAGTAATAATTGACTGAGCCAATACTGTTGCTGTTGTGGTGCCGTCACCCGCCGCATCGTTTGCTTGAGATGCCACTTCTTTAACCATCTGTGCGCCCATGTTCTGGAATTTATCTTCCAGCTCAATTTCACGCGCAACAGATACACCATCTTTAGTAATAGTTGGTGCACCAAATGATTTGTCGAGTACCACGTTACGGCCTTTAGGACCCAGCGTTACTTTTACTGCGTCAGCCAGAACGTTGACACCTTCTAGCATTTTAATTCGTGCGTCGTTACCAAATTTAACGTCTTTAGCAGCCATTTCAGTATTCCTTTCTTAATTCTAGATTCGAGGTGATCGGATTATTCAACGATTGCCATGATGTCGTTTTCAGACATGATCAGGACTTCTTTACCGTCAATCTTTTCAGTCTTGGTGCCGTAGCCTTCTGCAAAGATCACAGTATCACCAACTTTAACGTCCAGTGGTTGTACCGTACCGTTTTCTAGAATGCGACCTTTGCCTACTGCCAGCACAACACCGCGAGTAGATTTTTCAGCTGCAGAGCCAGTTAGAACGATGCCGCCAGCAGATTTTGATTCAACTTCTTGGCGCTCAACGATAACTCGGTCATGTAAAGGACGAATGTTCATCGGTCGTCTCTCCTGATTGGTAATATCCATACTAATAAAAAGATAAAAGGCCTGTGACCCTTACTTTTTCTGATACATAAACATGTTGGGTCGTTTTTCTAGAACCCAAGCCCCAGAGACGTTTTTTTTACAAAATATCTCAGAGAATTTTTGCCCGATCACACTCTTTGCATTAGGGTAAGCGGGCATACTTTTCCCGAGACGAACATGGCAGATAACAACAAGCCAGATATAAATAGGGCTGACACCAGTCGGCCGGATAAACACGGGCTACTGTCCGAGCCTATTCCTGATGTCCTCAAACGCCTAACCGTACCGATGATCTTCGGCATGGTGGCGATTTTGATGTTCAATCTGGTCGATACTTTTTTTATTTCTCTACTAGGTACCGAGGCACTGGCGGCGGTCAGCTTTACCTTCCCGATCACCTTTGCCATCAACTGTATCACCATGGGGATCAGCGTCGGAATTTCGACCAGCATCGGCCGCCTGCTCGGCAGCGGCAATACCCGCAGTGCTGCCAGGTTAACCACCCACGGCCTGATACTGGCGCTGCTACTCATGGTGCTCGCCTCGACATTGGGTGTGCTGACCATCGAGCCACTATTTAGCTTGATTGGCGCACGGGCCGATTTACTGCCAATTATCAGCGACTATATGTCCATCTGGTATCTGGCGATCCCGCTGCTGGTGATCCCAATGGCAGGCAACAGTGCTATCCGGGCAACAGGAGATGCCAAAACCCCAGCCAAGATCATGATCCTCGCTGGCGCAATCAATGGCGTTTTGGATCCTGTATTGATCTTCGGTATCGGTCCGTTTCCGGAACTTGGGGTGAAAGGGGCGGCCATTGCCAGCGGAATAAGCTGGGCTTTTGCTCTGGCTGGCTCGCTGCATGTACTTATCAAGCGAGAAAAGCTGGTAGCGCCGCCACAACTGGCTCGCCTTGCCAACGATTGGCAACAAATTATGCAAATCGGCACGCCAGCTGGCTTATCCAATGCGCTTAACCCATTATCAGGCGCATTGCTGATGTCACTGTTGGCAGTTCAGGGAACTGCGTCAGTCGCCGCCTATGGGGCCGCGATGCGCATCGAGTCCATTCTGATCACGGTCATGATGGCTATGGGTTCAGCATTGATGCCATTCATGGCGCAGAACCTGGGCGCCGATAAACCGCAGCGCGCGTTTGCCGCACTGTTCACGGCAATGCGCTTTGCCATCCTGTTCCAGCTGTTGATCTTCATTATGATGGTGCCACTGAGCTGGCCACTGTCTTCCCTGTTCAGCCAAGACCCAGCGGTACAGTCACAGCTATGGCATTACCTGGTGGTCGTCCCGGTCAGTTACGGCCTACAGGCGGTTTGTATGTTACTGATCAGTGCCCTCAATGCCATGCATCGCCCAATGGATGCCTTGGTCTGGAACCTATTTCGGCTATTTGCCTTGCTGCTACCCATCGCTTGGCTGGGTAGCCAGCTGTACGGCACCGAAGGGTTATTTGTTGGGATCGCGATAGCCAATGCCCTCAGCGGGTTCGCCGCCTATCTGTATGCGGTCAAGCTACGTCGCCGCTGGCAAGCAGTGCCCATGAACTAATGCATTCACACGCCGTAACTAATACCAGCCTACATAAATACTTGATCAACGACTTATCCAGATTGGTATAATATGAACAGCATTAACAAAAAAGGCAGCCTCGGCTGCCTTTTTTATGTCCGTCATTTCTATAAGCCAATATGCTTAAGGTAGTCGCGGTGAATCATTGTCTTTATTTTTGTCGTCTTTACGCTCAAATTCACCATCAAATACATCACCATCCTGCTGGCGGCCCTGAGAGCTATCACGATATGGACCACGTTGTTGCTCGAAAGGATCATGTTGTTCAAAGCCCTGCGGACCAAATCCGGCACTGAACCCCGCCCCTGATGACATACCCTGAACCGTCACCCGGCTCATCAACTGCTTGGCTAACCACGCACGCGGCCCCGGCAGCAACACCGCCATCCCCATCGCATCGGTCATAAAGCCCGGTGTGAGCAGCAATACGCCACAAACGGCAAGCATGACACCTTCAAGTATTTGCTGGGCGGGCATTTCCCCTTTCTGCAAGCGGCCTTGCACCGACATCAAGGTGGCAATGCCCTGACTACGTACCAACGACGCACCGACTACCGCCGTGACCAGCACAAGTCCCATTGTCGGCCACAGGCCAAGGAAACCACCCACCTGAATAAACAGGGCGATTTCGACAATCGGCACGACAATAAACATAAACAGTAATATCGGAAACACGGCTTTCCCCTTGCTGGTAGGCGTTAATTGGAGCCAGGCTGTAACACGCGGGTGTCACACTACAGAAATTTCTCTTACATAATACAAATATTGGGAGCAGATAGACATTTTTCAACTCTTTTCTATCGGGTTTCTATGTAACGATTGGTTACAATAAGATTGCCGTAACATAGAAACACCGCGTTCACATTTTGTCATAAGTGGTCATTTTTGCACATGCCCCCCTGAGTAGTTGTTAACAGTGCTTGTGATCAATATCTCATTCCAGTGCAAATGTTTTCACTACATTTAAAAAAGTGATCTGGGTTATGTTTTTACCCCTAAAGGGGAGTATTATCGGCAGCAGACAATAGGTGTCAGGTACGATCATCTAGCCAAACTCTCTGCGGAATGGACTCTAAGGTTTCAGAATTGGCTCAATATTTGAATTTAATTAGCAGATTCCACTAAGGCTACGTCATGTCTCAGATGATTGATCTAGAAAAAAATGAAGCAATGGTAAACAACGTTGCAACTCGTATCGAAGAAGATCTACTAGGCGAACGCCAAGTTCCAGCCGACGCTTACTGGGGTATCCACACCCTACGTGCAGTAGAAAATTTCAATATCTCTAAAACTACAATCTCTGACGTTCCAGAGTTCGTTCGCGGTATGGTTTTCACCAAGAAAGCTGCTGCAATGGCGAACAAAGAACTGGGCGTTATCCCATCAGAGGTTGGTGAATACATCATTCAAGCATGTGATGCGATCCTTGATACAGGTAAGTGCATGGATCAGTTCCCGTCAGATGTATACCAAGGCGGTGCCGGCACGTCGGTAAACATGAACACCAACGAAGTTATTGCAAACCTTGCTCTTGAGCTTATGGGCAAAGAAAAAGGCGAGTACGACATCGTTAACCCGAATGACCACGTCAACAAGTCGCAGTCGACTAACTGTGCGTACCCTACCGGTTTCCGCGTAGCGGTATACAACAGCATCATGAGCATGCTGGAAGCACTTGAGTACCTCAAAGGTGCTTTCGATGCGAAAGACAAAGAATTCGCCTCTGTACTGAAAATGGGCCGTACCCAGCTTCAGGACGCAGTACCAATGACTGTTGGCCAAGAATTCCACGCGTTCGGCGTACTTATCAAAGAAGAAATCAAGAATCTTCACTACACCGCTCAGCTGCTTCTAGAAGTAAACCTAGGCGCAACGGCAATCGGTACTGGCCTGAACGCAGCCACTGGTTACCAGGAACTTGCGGTACAGCGCCTAGCTGAAGTAACTGGCCTACCTTGTGTACCAGCGGAAGACCTAATCGAAGCAACCTCTGACTGCGGTGCTTACGTAATGATTCACGGTGCACTTAAGCGTACCGCCGTTAAGCTATCTAAGATCTGTAACGACCTGCGCCTTCTATCTTCAGGTCCTCGTGCTGGTCTTAACGAGCTAAACCTTCCAGAAATGCAAGCTGGTTCTTCTATCATGCCAGCTAAAGTAAACCCAGTTATCCCAGAAGTGGTTAACCAGGTTTGCTTCAAAGTTATCGGTAACGATACAACAATCACTTTCGCGGCAGAAGCCGGTCAGCTTCAGCTGAACGTGATGGAGCCAGTGATCGGTCAGGCACTGTTCGAGTCTATCGACATCCTGAAGAATGCATGTATCAACCTACGTGACAAGTGCATCGACGGTATCACTGTCAACAAAGAAGTATGTGAGTACTTCGTGTTCAACTCTATCGGTATCGTTACTTACCTAAACCCATTCATTGGCCACCACGAAGGTGACATTGTTGGTAAGATTTGTGCTGAAACAGGTAAGAGTGTCCGTGAAGTTGTTCTAGAGCGTGGTCTTCTAACTGAAGAGCAACTAGACGACATCTTCTCGGTACAGAACCTAATGCACCCAGAATACAAGGCTAAGCGTTACAACTAAGTTGTGAACACTAAACAGCCCGGCGGATTTTCAGGATGAGGGTCCGCCTTTTTTTGCTACAGATTTCCCCCTTTTATATTTTTTAACTTTAAGACAGGACAATCATATGGTTGGTGTAGAACTATTAGTCGTTCTCGCGTTCATTTTCTTGGGCGCTCGAATTGGTGGTATTGGTATTGGTCTGGCAGGTGGTGCCGGTGTTATCGTACTTTCTTTGATATTGGGCATGCCAACAAGCCAAAGCTATATCCCAATTGACGTAATCCTTATTATCATGTCTGTTATCACTGCGATTGCTGCTATGCAGGTTGCCGGTGGTATGGATTGGCTGGTTGAACTCGCCGAAAACTTCCTGCGAAAGAACCCGAAACGTATTACGTTCTACGCACCTATCGTGACATACCTGATGACCCTAATGGCAGGTACTGGCCACACGGCGTTCTCAACGCTTCCAGTTATCGCAGAAGTAGCCAAAGAGCAGGGTATCCGACCTTCACGTCCGCTATCTATCGCTGTTGTTGCTTCTCAAATCGCGATCACCGCATCGCCTATCTCCGCAGCGGTTGTCTTCTTCTCTGGCATTCTTGAACCGCTCGGAGTGGGCTACCTAACCCTGTTGGCAGTCTGTATTCCAACCACCTTCATTGCATGTATGGTTGGTGCATTCGTTGCTAACTTCCTAGGCTGTGAGCTAAAAGACGATCCTGTTTACCAGGATCGCCTAGAAAAAGGCCTAATCAAACTTCAAGGTTCAACTAAGCGTGAGATCCCTGCAACAGCGAAGAAAGCGACCTTTATCTTCCTAGCCGCTATCTTGATCGTTGTTGCTTATGCAGCGGCTATTTCTGGCTCTGTTGGCCTGATTGAAAACCCTGCACTAGGCCGTAACGAAGCTATCATGACCTTCATGCTGGCAGCTGCGGCGGCTATCGTATTCACTACCGGTATCGATGCTGCGAAAATCCCAGCCGCTCCAACATTCCGCTCTGGTATGACTGCGTGTGTGTGTGTACTCGGTGTCGCATGGCTTGGTTCTACGTTCGTTAACGGTCACGTTGACGGCATCAAAGAAGTGGCTGGCTCACTACTGAGCGACTACCCATGGATGCTGGCACTGGTGTTGTTCTTTGCTTCTATGCTGCTGTACTCACAGGGCGCAACCACTACCGCTCTGATGCCTGCGGCATTGGCTATCGGTGTTGCACCGCTAACAGCAATTGCTTCTTTCGCAGCAGTAAGTGCGCTGTTCGTACTACCAACTTACCCAACGCTACTTGCAGCGGTTGAGATGGATGACACAGGTTCAACCCGTATCGGTAACCTAGTCTTCAACCACCCATTCTTCATTCCAGGAGTGGTAACTATCAGTACTTCTGTCGCCCTTGGCTTCGTATTCGGTGGCATCATCCTGTAATTCAGGACATTTGCTTCCTATTAAGGTCGCCTTCGGGCGGCCTTTTTTATTGCTAGAGGCTAGAGGCATTGTGAGCACCCACCCACAACAATCAAAAAAACAAATGAATTTAGTCAGGAAGTATATGGTTTAGGCGCACGAAAATAACTCGGTTTTGACAACCAAGAGAAGCGAAAATATAGGATATGAAAAGTATGGTTCAGGATTCGAACCGAGAAGAAAGGTTACAATAGAAATTTAATGTCTCCGCCCCATCCTAGGGCGAAGACAGAGAACAAATACGGATTCCCGACGTATTAGCTCATTCCGGCGGTAACGTCAATCCCAACATCCCGACCGGATTCATGTCTCTTTTTGCTACAGAGCAGACCAAGACAGGAAAGTCTGCCCCCTAATAATAGTCATTGAGGCGACTTGGTAATAGAGGTAAAAGCGTTATGCAGAGATGCAAAAATGGTATGAAGTTAGATGACCTGCGCACCCTGATTGCGATTGCCCAACATGGAAGTTTCAGAGCAGCCGCCAGTGCGTTAGATATTCCACCCACCACCCTTAGTCGGAGGCTGCAGCGGTTGGAAGATACCCTCGGTAGCCAGCTGGTGATCCGGGATAGCCGTAATGTTTCCCTGACCCCGCTAGGTAGAAACTATTTCGAACGTTGCCAGCCATTGCTGACCCAACTGGAAACGGCAACCGCTGAGCTACACGACAGTAGCCACAGCGAACCACGGGGGGCATTGCGGATTTCTGCCCCGGTTGGCCTACTGACTTACCGCTTGATGCCGTTGTTTAATCAGTTTCTCGCGCTATACCCAGAGATCAGCCTGTCGTTGACTCACCTGTCCAACCAGCACCATGACTACAGCCCCGAGCAGTATGATGTAGTCTTTCGTGTTGGCCAGCAGCCTGACTCCAGTTTTGCCGCCGCCAATATCGGTGCATCTCAGCGGGTATTGGTTGCTAGTCCTGACTACCTCACAGGTCATGGCTCGCCCATTCACCCCGACGAAATCAACGAACATGCCCGCTTGGCCAGTGTTCCTGAGTTTGAGTGGGCACTAACTAACAAAATGGATAGCCAAGAGACTATCTGGATCAATTCACCGGTCAAAATGGCTATCGCTGATCTCAACAGCATCAAGCAAGCAACCATCGAAGGGCTGGGGATCGCCTGCCTGCCAAACTATGTGGTTGCCGATGCCCTTGCTACTGGCCAGCTCTCATCGATGATGGACAACTGGTACTCGCCGCCACGGCCGATTTATATGCTCTACCAGCGCCTGGGGTATGTCCCTGCTCATATCCAGATCTTCACTGATTTCATGCGTGATGCGCTCGATAATGGCAACCAAACAATAAAAGCCAAGTGAAACCAAACACTGATTAACTCGGTCTGACAGAGTATAGTTATACCAATTGCACTAAAAATTTTATGTAATTGGTATTAGTCCATGGCGCACGATTTCGCTGCGCCAAACTAGCTGTTCTTTCCCTGCCGCCACTTTTGGCAGGGCAACTCATAGACGAGCCAGATTTAATGACACTATTACAAATACTTCAGTGTGCAACAGGCCAATTCGCATTACGGCGAACCCTGTCCCTGCTTGCCATACTCAGCCTGCTGGTTATCAGCCTGCCCGCTTCCGCCTTGAAGCTACCGGGCTTCAACAGCCCTTCCAATACGTTCGTGGCAGTTGATGAAGCCTTCAGTTTCAACTTTACCCAGCAGGGCGAACAGGTCTTTCTCGACTGGCAGATCAAGCCCGGTTATTACCTCTACCAGCACCAGCTTTCGGTGAGCTCCGAGTCAGCCACTCTGGGTAATGTCAACATACCTGCCGGCAAATCCTACCAAGATGAATTTTTCGGTGAGGTCAATATCTATACCGAGCCGCTGACCCTGACAGTGCCTATTGTTGAAGCCGCCAACAGCGATATGCTGATCGTACGCTACCAAGGCTGTGCCGAGGCGGGTTTTTGCTACCCACCGGAAATCCGCCAGATCCCTCTCAGTGCAGTCATGGTAGCTACCAATGCCGCACTACCAACGACAGGCAGTCAACCAGTACAACCAACGGATACTCAAAGCAATGTGAGTACATACTCACAAAAGACACTCGAAAGCAGCATTCCAGCCTCTGAGCAAGACAAACTGGCGAGCGATCTGGCCGAGCAATGGTGGACCCCGCTTGTTTTCCTCGCACTGGGGATCGGATTGGCCTTCACCCCCTGCGTGCTGCCGATGTACCCCATTTTAAGCGGCATTGTGCTGGGTAACGGCCAGCTCAGCCATGGTCGGGCTTTCCGCCTTGCCTTTATCTATGTGCAGGGAATGGCCCTGACCTATACCCTGCTCGGGTTGGTCGTCGCTTCCGCCGGGATGCAATTCCAGGCCGCCTTGCAGCACCCTTATATTCTCATTGGCCTGAGTATCCTGTTTGTCGCGTTGGCACTATCGATGTTCGGTGTCTACACCTTGCAATTGCCAAGTGGTTTCCAGACCTGGCTCAACGGCCTGAGTAACAAGCAACAGGGTGGCAGTAGTGGTGGTGTGTTTGCTATGGGGGCGATCTCCGGACTGGTGTGCTCGCCATGCACCACGGCTCCCTTATCCGGAGCACTGATCTATGTCGCCCAGAGCGGTGACTTGCTGACCGGTGCCGTGGCACTCTATGCCTTGGCGATCGGCATGGGGATCCCGCTGATTTTAGCGGCTATGTTCGGCAATAAGCTGCTGCCCAAAGCAGGCAGCTGGATGAACCACGTCAAAGCCTTGTTCGGCTTTGTCCTACTGGCCGTGCCGCTGTTCTTGCTTGAGCGTATCTTGCCTGCACACCTGATGCCTTACCTGTGGTCACTGCTCGGTATTGCCGCCTTTGGTTGGCTTTACCATGTCAAAAATACCCTTGCGGTGTCATGGCGCAGCAGTGCCTTGGCGGTGGTGGCAATTGTCGGACTGTTTATCTCGGTTCAACCGCTCTATCCGTTGTTGACCGGCTCCACCGCCCAACACACTACCGAACAAGCAACCCGTGTCGAGTTCAAGCGCGTCAGCAGTATCGATGACCTGACTCTGGCACTGGAAGAGGCCAAGGCACTGCAATTACCAGTAATGCTGGATTTCTACGCCGACTGGTGCGTGGCCTGCAAGGAGTTCGAGAAATACACTTTCCACGATCCAGCCGTCGCCAAGCAACTCGGCAATTTCGTTCTGCTTCAGGCTGATGTCACCCAGAGCTCACCAACTGATATCGAACTGCTGCAAGCAATGGACGTACTCGGCCTGCCGACGTTAGACTTCTGGGACAGCAGTGGTAACCGGATGGAAGGCGCACGGCTGACCGGCTTTATGAAATCGGAACCGTTTCTAGCCCATTTGGCCAATCATCAACTGATCCGTTAAGCCTCTATCGCGGCAACTCGGCGCGTCGATTTCCAACCCGGAAGGCGCGCCATTGCCCCGCTCTTTTCTGGTCACTGTCATTGCTCGCCCCCCACCGCTTTCATGCTCACGCGGTTACCCAACAGATTACACAATAGGAACACGCTGGTCTGATCCAGTTCAGATCTTGAGTGTTAACAAATTGATCTACTCCCAAGGCAGTGATAGCGTTATTAAAAACAACAATAATGTGATTGCCATGGACGCTCAGTACACAATAGTGATTGCCGATGACCACCCGCTGTTCCGTAATGCACTGTTTCAGTCCGTGCATATGGCAATCAGTGGGGCCAACCTGCTTGAAGCCGATTCGCTAGATAGCTTGCTTACCTTGCTCGACAAAGAGGACGATGTCGACTTACTGCTACTCGATCTCAAAATGCCCGGCGCCAACGGAATGTCTGGATTGATCCAGCTCCGCAGACAATACCCCGATTTACCGATAGTCGTTATTTCCGCCAGCGAAGAAACCAGCGTGATCCGCCAGGTACGCAGCCACGGGGCGTTTGGTTTTATTCCCAAGTCCAGCGATATGCGAGCGCTGATCAGCTCGCTCAACCAAGTCCTTGACGGTGAGCCGGTGTACCCGGAAGGACTGGGGGAAGGCAATGATCAACTCACAGAGCTGACCGATAGGATCGCCGCCCTCACCCCCCAGCAATATAAGGTCTTGGGGATGCTGTCCGATGGCCTACTCAACAAGCAAATTGCCTACGAACTCAATGTGTCAGAGGCCACCATCAAGGCACATATGACCGCTATTTTCCGCAAGTTAGGAGTGAAGAACCGTACCCAGGCAGTCATCCTGCTCCAGCAAATGGATATCAATCCGTAATATTTTATTTTCCTGTTAGACTTTTGGCTAACGTAACATTTCCACAACATCCTCAATTTCCGCCTGACTTCACAAAATCGCTGCTGAGCCAGCGATTTTGCCGTTTTTCCCTCGACTAAAGTTGCACTGCTTCCTTAACCATTCATTGCTATTGTCATTGCGTAACATTTTATTAACGTGATTTATGACGACGTGAAAGGAGATAACAATGGCGTTTGAATCCAAGGAAATGGCGCAAGCCTACTGGAAAGAGAACCTCGCAACGATGGGCTCCTTATTGGCCATCTGGTTTGCGGTGTCTTATGGCGCAGGCATTCTATTTGTCGAAGCCCTTAATGCGGTTCAATTCGGAGGCTTCAAGCTCGGGTTTTGGTTCGCCCAACAAGGGTCTATATACACCTTTGTCGCCTTAATCTTTATTTACGTTGTGCGTATGAACGCGCTCGACAAAAAATATAACGTACAGGAAGACTAGAGGTTTAGAGCATGGAAATTCAAACGTGGACGTTTATTCTCGTCGGTATCACATTCGCCCTGTATATCGGTATTGCTATCTGGGCTCGTGCCGGATCAACCAGTGAATTCTATGTCGCCGGGGGCGGTGTTCACCCAGTCGCGAATGGTATGGCGACAGCCGCTGACTGGATGTCAGCAGCATCATTTATCTCTATGGCGGGTATCATCTCATTCGTGGGTTATGACGGTGCGGTTTACCTGATGGGTTGGACTGGGGGCTATGTCCTTCTGGCACTGTGTTTAGCACCTTACCTACGTAAGTTCGGTCAGTTTACCGTGCCTGATTTTATCGGTGAGCGCTACTACTCCAAAACGGCCCGTATGGTCGCGGTATTCTGTGCCATCTTCGTCTCATTTACCTATGTTGCCGGTCAGATGCGTGGGGTCGGCGTAGTCTTCTCACGCTTCCTTGAAGTCGATATCAATCTCGGTATCATCATTGGTATGGGTATTGTGTTCTTCTACGCCGTACTGGGTGGCATGAAAGGCATCACTTATACGCAGGTTGCTCAATTCTGTGTGCTCATTTTCGCTTTTCTTGTACCAGCTATCTTCACATCAATCATGATGACAGGTAACCCACTTCCACAAATTGGTATGGGGTCGACCATCTCAGGCACGGACGTTTACCTGTTGGATAAATTGGACGGGTTAACCGAAGAGCTCGGGTTTACCGCCTATACCGAGGGTAACAAGAGCATGGTCGATGTGTTCTTCATCTGTGCGGCTCTAATGGTCGGTACAGCCGGTCTGCCACACGTCATCATTCGCTTCTTCACCGTACCCAAAGTACGTGATGCGCGTATCTCGGCAGGTTGGGCACTACTGTTCATCTCATTGCTTTACACCACAGCACCCGGTGTTGCCGCGTTTGCGCGAGTCAACATGATTGAGACTATCAACGGTCCTGACATGCAGGGTGTCGCTGCGGCAGATGCACCAAGCTGGTACAGAAACTGGGAAAGCACCGGCCTAGTCGGCTGGGAAGATAAGAACGGCGATGGCAAAATGTTCTACTCGGGCGATGAGCGCAACGAGATGAAGATTAACCGTGACATCATCGTACTGGCGTCTCCTGAGCTAGCAAAACTGCCAAACTGGGTGGTAGCACTTCTTGCCGCTGGTGGCCTAGCAGCAGCACTATCAACAGCTGCGGGTCTACTCTTGGTAATCTCTACGTCTATTTCGCATGACCTACTGAAGAAAGGCTTCAGGCCAAACATGACCGACAAGCAAGAGTTATTAGCCGCTCGTTTAGCCGCGATGGTCGCGATTGTTGGCGCCGGCTACTTGGGTATCAACCCACCAGGCTTCGTGGCGCAGGTTGTCGCATTTGCCTTCGGCTTAGCTGCAGCGTCCTTCTTCCCAGCTATTATTCTGGGTATCTTCTACAAGAAGATGAACAAGGAAGGCGCAATTGCCGGTATGTTGACAGGTATCGCCTTCACAGCAAGCTACATCATCTACTTCAAGTTCATTAACCCAGCCGCAAGCACACCAGAAAACTGGTTGTTCGGTATCAGCCCTGAGGGCATCGGTACACTGGGTATGTGCCTTAATTTTGTTGTTTCCATTGTGGTCAACAAGTTCACGGCTGAAGTACCAAAAGATGTACAGGACATGGTTGAGTCAATCCGTTACCCGAAAGGTGCGGGTGAAGCGCACGACCACTAACAGAAGCTCGCCCTAACGCGAATAAAACAACGCGAATACGCGACGCAAACCAAAACGGAGCCTTGATTGGCTCCGTTTCTTTTTCGGCCTTTGCCCAATACTCCCTGTGGCTTAACGGCTCCCGCTCACCTTTTGGTGCTGGTTAAGCAACGCCCTGAGCTTCAGTGGCTTGACCGGCTTGCTGATAAAGCTGAAGCCATGCCCTTCGATCATCGCCTTGGTCTGCTCGGTTCTGTCGGCACTGATCACCGCACCACGAAAGCACTTGCCGAGTTTCAGGGTGCATTGTTGCAATACCTGCAGCCCAGTTTCCCCATTGGTCAGGTGATAATCACTCAAGATAAAATCAGGCTGCCAGCCATCATCGAGCTGCTTCATCGCCGCGGTGACCGTTTCAGCCAAGCGAATTTCACACCCCCAGCGGGTCAGCAAGGTCTCCATGCCCAGTAATATATCCGGCTCATTATCGACACACAGTACTTTCAGATCAGCCAGTGGGGCAGGCGGCTTGCCGGCAAATATGGGTTTATCAACCGACGCCACCAAAATGCCTCGCCGCACCCCCAGGGAAAAGACCGTTCCCTTGCCCGGCCAAGATCGCAATGACAGGGAGTGATCCAGTACCCGGCTGATCCCGCGGGCAATCGCCAGTCCCAAACCGAGGCCATGATCGACACCGCTGCGTTCAATGCGGGTGAACTCATCGAAAATATGGGCCTGCTTTTCCTCGGGGATCCCGGGGCCGTTATCCCACACCTCAATCTGAAGTTGGCTACCACGGCGACGCACGCCCAGCACCACTTTACCTTGCGGATTATAGCGAAAGGCATTGGTCAAAAAGTTTTGTAACGCCCGGCGCAACAGTTTGGGATCAGACGTTATCACTGCATGGCAAGGAACCACTTTAAAGATAATACCCTGCTGTTGGGCCAAGGCACCAAATTCGGCAGCGAGGGTATCTAGCACCTCACTGATCCGGAACGCATGAACATTAACCTGTAATTTGCCCGACTCAAGTCGCGACACATCCAGCAAGTCACCAATCAAATCCTCCGCGGCACCCAACGCACTTTCAATATGGCGAGCCAGCTTGGCCGCTTCCGCCTCCTTGGCCACTTCCGCCAACGAGGACGAGAACAACCGTGCGGCATTGAGTGGCTGCATCAAGTCGTGACTGACCGCCGCCAAGAACCGGCCTTTGGAATGAGCCTGCAATTCAGCTTGCTGGGTAGCACTGACCAGCTGGCGGTTGAGACGTTCCAGTTCGCTGGTCCGTTGCCGTACCCGCTCTTCCAGGGTTTCATTAGCCTCTTTCAAGGCCTGCTCAGCATTCCGGAATTCGGTGATGTCGGTAAAACTCATCACAAACCCACCGCCGGGCATCGGGTTGCCCTGCACTTCAATCACCAGACCGTCAGGGCGGATCCGCGAAGAGGTGTGCGCGGTACCACGCTGGAGATGCTCGACCCGCTTGGCAACATGACCTTCAGGATCGCCCGGGCCGCATAATCCCTGCTCGGCATTATGGCGGATCACATCGGCAATCGGCCTGCCCACCTGGATCAATCCAGGCGGGAAGGTAAAGAGTTCGGTGTAGCGCTGATTCCAAGCCACCAACCTCAGCTGTTTGTCGACCACCGCAATTCCCTGACTGATGTGTTCAATCGCGCCTTGCAGCAGACCACGGCTGAAATCAAACAGCTCCGACGCCTCATCAACAATCGTAGCGACTTCTTCCAGTTGCATCTTGCGTCCCTGCAAGGCCGAAGTCAGCACCAAGCGGGCTGAAGACGCGCCGAAGACCCCAGCCAGCACCCGCTCGGTATGGCGGATCAATGTCGAGGGAGCCTGCTGCTGCGGCAACAGGGCTTCATGCCGCTGCTCACCAAACTGACGGAAGGCATAACGGATCCGCTTGCGGCCAACAAACCGGGCCGCCAACATCTCTAGCTCTGCCACTGTTACCCGGGTCTGATACACACTGCTGTCACCGCTTTCCGGTAGCGGGGCACCAACAAAGGACGCAGCCTGCAGACGCTCTGTCAGGGTAGAGCGCGTAAGTAAGGACACACTGACATAGAAGCCGATATTGACCAACAAGCTCAGCAACATCCCCCAATCGACACTGGACAATTTGCCGAGCAATGGCCAATTAGGCGGGGAAAGCAACCACAGCAGCACGTTGGTTTGCGCCGTACCAGCCAGCATATTGGTCTGCCCCATCATGGTAACGCCCCACACCGCGATCCCACCTAGCAAACCGGCATAGACCCCGTTACGGTTACCTTCCCGCCAGTAGATCCCACCAAGTAAGGCGGGTGCAAACTGGGCAATGGCCGCGAACGACAGCAAACCGATCGCCGAGAGTGATGGAATGTCACCAAGAACTTGGTAGAACCCCCACGACGCCAGCAACAGAAGCAGAATCAAGCCACGGCGGATATTGAGCAGCAGCCCTGAAAAGGCATGGTAGTTGCGGCCAGAAATGCGTAAACGCCGCAGTAACATCGGCAGCACCAGATCATTGGAGACCATAATGGCCAACGCAATAGTTGACACAATCACCATCCCACTGGCAGCAGAGGTGCCACCGAGGAAAGCCAACAAAGCTATTCCTTCCGCCCCATGCGTCAAAGGCAAATTAATCACGTAGGTATCAGCCGCAATATGGGGGAGCCACGCTTGGCCAGCCAGCGCCAGCGGAATGACAAAAATCCCCATCAACAGCAGGTAAATCGGGAATACCCAACGGGCCCGGTGTAGATCTTGCGCCCGTTCATTCTCAACCACTGTGGTATGGAACTGGCGCGGCAGACAAATGATCGCCGCCATAGTAAACAAAGTATGGATCAGCAGGCTGCCAATATGAGGGGTGGCCGGTTGGAGCAGTTCGCGACTGACTGCTTGCAAGTCAGGCGTATCGAACAACAATACCACCGCAAATATGCCAACCACCAAAAAGGCCACCAGCTTGATGATCGACTCAAATGCCACCGCCATCATCATTCCGCGGTGATGCTCAGTACTGTCAATATGGCGGGTACCGAACAACACGGTAAATATCGCCAGCGCCATCGTCACTACCCAGGCGGTATCGGTGGAACTCTTCCCGCCGAGACTCGCCATATCTTGGCCCAACCCCGGCGCGACCAACTCCAGCCCCATGGTGATCCCACGTAGTTGAAGGGCGATATACGGCAAGATCCCGACCACAGCAATCAAGGTAACCAATACCGCTAGTCCCTGTGATTTGCCATAACGGGCAGCAATAAAGTCAGCAATAGAAGTGATGTGTTCGCGTTTAGCGATCAAAATCAGTCTGGCCAGCACCCGCCAACAAAACGTAAACACCAAGATAGGGGCGATATAGATAGGTAGAAAGGACCAGATATTTTGACTGGCTTGACCCACCGTTCCGTAGAAGGTCCAAGAGGTGCAGTACACGGCAATCGACAGGCAATATATCCATGGTCGCCAGCGTGCCATCCACTGTTTTTTTCGGTCTCCGTACCAAGCTATCCAGAACAACAGCCCTAGGTAGGCCAATGTGACCGGCACGACAATCCATCCCTGTGCCATGTGTTATCTCCAACTGACTGATTATATCCAAATGATTTGAATATATTGTGAGCACCAGTGTAACCAAACCACTGGCACTCACCAATCAGCAGGATCACAGTTCTTGGCTGTAGCGTGCTACAACCAAGACTGTAGCCATATTATTTGCTCGCGGTGACCTCATCCTGTTGAGCAAACGGGCGGCGGGCATTTGGCTCAACCTTCATCAGCAGCGCCGGGATCCCCATCGCCGCCATCAACCAGAATATATTGGCACCCCACAGGCCATATAGCCAACCGCTCAAGGCGGTCATCAACGCCATGAAGGCCCCCATCGGCAACGCATTGTAAAGTGCCTGCAAGGCTACCATCTGGTTATTCTGGGCCTTTTGGATATAACGGATAGTCGCCAGATGGCAAGCCGCAAACGTCACACCATGCAAGGCTTGGGAGGCGACCAGCAAAGGTAGCTCGGTCATGCTGGCCGTGATCCCCCAGCGGATCATGACTCCGACCGCAGCCAAACGGAACATCCCCATGATCGACCAGCCAGCAAACAGCCGCTTACTCAAGGCAAACACTGCGACTTCCGCCACCACCGAGAAACTCCACAAGTAACTAATCACATCCTCGCTGTAACCGACCTCTTTCCAGTAAATCGCACTGAAGCTGTAATAGGCCGCATGGCTGCCTTGCAGCAAGGCGATAATGGCTAAGAAGCGAAGTACTTCAGGTGCACGCAATAGTTCCAGCAAGGCCGGCCGCGGTTGATCATGGCTGCCCGGATCGGATACCGGCAAAATGGTTGGCTGGCGCATCGCCAACAACAGCGCCCCCACCAAACCTGCCGCCGCCACCCAGGGGATCACCTCTGGGCTATATTTGGTCGCCAACAGACCCACCACGGTAGAGCCGGCAATAAAAGCAATCGAGCCCCACAGGCGAGTTCGACCATAGTCGAGGAGCCCTTCCTTGGCATAGTGGTTAGCCACCGCATCGGATAGCGGCACAATCGGCCCAACCATCATGTTGTAAGTAACCGTCATGATAGTAAGTGCCCACAAACTTTCACCACAATAGATATAGGCGATACAACTGATCAACGCCGCCAAAGCGAAACCGCGCAGGGCTGGAATAAGGTGTTCGACTTTGTGGATACGGGGAGTGATCACCAAATTGGCCAGACAGCGGACACCAAAGCCCAACCCCAGCAACAACCCGATATTGGAAGCACTGACCCCCAGATGCGCTAACCACAACGCCCAGAACGGAAGATAAACACCATAATTGAAGAAAAACCCCAGCAGATACTGCGAGGTCCAACCGTAAGGGCTGCTACGAAACATGCCTTGTCCTATCGTACTGAAAAAACCAGGCGCTATTATGCCCCCAATAGAACATAGCCCCAATGAAATTATCCGCCCTTTTTCCTTCCCCATTTCTCTTTGCGTGTGACATGTCCCCCCTCCCCCTAAAGCTGGGCCACAGATTGGCGATAGTAGACTAAAGTCGTCTGGAGCTTTTGCGCCATCAGGCAGACACTGAATACAGTGCCTATCGATCCGGAGAGCCGCCATGTCTGACAGCTTTGATACCTCCCTCCCTCCCTTTGATCGCCTGAGCGGCGAGCAACAGCGGCGTCTGGTCGGCTCCCTGGATGTCGCCTATTACCGCCACGGTGATATCCTGATCGAAGCAGGAAAACCCAGCGAGCAACTGTACATCATCATTAAAGGCAGTGTAGAAGAGAGTGCCGCCGACGGCAGTGAGATCTATGCTCATTACACCAGTGACGATCTGTTCGATGTTCGATCGCAGCTCGAATCCTCCAGCCGCCACCGTTACACCGCGCTTGAGGACACCTTATGTTATCTGGTACCCAAGCAGCTATTTCTTGATCTCTACCGTGGCAACAGCCAGTTTGCAGCCTATTTTGACTCCAGCTTGGCCCGCCGCCAGCAATTGCTGGAAGAGGCCCAGCGCCAACAGAATTTAGCCGAGTTCATTCTCACCCGGGTCGATGACAGCAATATCCAACCCTGCCTGATCCTGCCCCGCAATTGTGATTTGCATGCCGCTACTGTGAAATTGCAGCAGCAAGGCATGGATGCCGCCTTGGTCGAGGCCGGAGACAACCAGCCCTATGGCATTATTACCCGTACCAACCTGCTCCATGCGGTGATGCTCGATAACCGGCCAGCTTCAACGCCAGTCGGCGAGGTCGCCACTAGCCCAGTGATCAGTGTCAGCAAGGGGGACTATCTGTTCAATGCCATGCTGTCGATGACCCGCCACAAGGTCAAACGAGTATCGGTCACCGACGGTACGCAATTGGTCGGGATGCTGGATCTGACCCAGGTACTGAGCCTATTTTCCACTCATTCCCATGTGCTGACCTTACGCATTGCCCGCGCCACCACGGTTGAAGAATTATCACTGGCCGCCAGCAGCCAATCTCGGCTTGTGGCGACGCTGTTCAACAACGGTATCCATACCCGCTTTGTGATGGAACTGATCGCGGCAGTCAATGAACAAATTATCGAGAAAGCCTTTCGCTTGATTGTCCCCCAAGCAATGCAGAACCACTGCTGCTTCGTGGTGATGGGATCGGAGGGCCGTGGCGAACAAATTCTCAAGACCGATCAGGACAACGCCCTGATCATCGAAGACGGTGTCAACTGGCCGGGACTGAGCGACACCATGGAAGCCCTAACTCACACCCTGCATCAACTGGGCTATCCACTGTGCCCGGGGAAAGTGATGGTTAATAATTCCAAATGGGTCAAGCACCAAAGTGAGTGGTTACACACCCTCAAAGAGTTCGCCCGCAAAGGAACAGAGAATGAAATGATGGATATGGCGATCCTCGCAGACAGCCATGCGGTAGCTGGAAACCACGAACTGCTCGCCCCTATCAAACAACAGCTCCACAAACAAATGGCTGAGCAGGAATTATTACTAACCACCTTTACCCGGCCAGCTCTGCGCTTTAGCGTTCCCCTTTCGTTGTTCGGCAAATTGAAAGCCGGCAAGGACGGACTCGATATTAAGCGCGGAGGCATATTCCCCATCATCCACGGTGTACGGGCACTGGCACTGGAGCACGGTATCGAGGACAACAACACCTTCATCCGATTGGAACAATTGGCCCAGCGCCAAGTACTAGAAAAGGACACCGCATCCAACCTCAGCGAAGCGCTGAAGCTGTTCATTAAATTGCGGCTGCGCCAGCAATTAGATCTCCCTGCCGGCGGTTTGCAGCAGCACCTCAATGTCGAACGGCTCAACCGCACTGACCGCGATCTGCTGCGCCACAGTTTGCACGTGGTGAAAAAATTCAAGGAATGGCTCGGGTATCACTACCAGATCCGCGATTAATACCAGCCAAGGAGCAACCCGATGATCAATACCCTAAAACGCTGGTGGTACCGCCATAAATTTAAGGACAGCGAGTTTCACGACTTGTTTTCCCGCTACCGGGGAACGGAACTGGTATCGCTCGACTGTGAGACCACCAGCCTTGATCCGCAAAGTGCAGAGCTGGTCACCATTGCCGCCACCTGTATCCAAGACAACCGGATCCTGACCAGCCAATCAATCCACCTGACATTGCGCGCACCGGCCAGTCTCGATGCCGGATCGGTCGCTATCCACCGAATCCGCCACCAAGATCTCAACCAAGGGCTGGAAGAAGTAGAGGCGCTGGAAAAATTGCTGGCCTTTATCGGCAATCGGCCTCTAGTCGGCTACCATATTCGCTATGACAAAACGATCCTCGATCGCTATTTCCACCGTCACTTCGGATTTCCTCTGCCAAACCAAACCGTCGAGGTCAGCCATCTCTACCACGAACAGCTTGAACGCCAGCTGCCCAATGCCTATTTCGACCTCAGCCTCGAGGCGATCAGCCGCCACCTCGACCTTCCGGTGCCGCCACGCCACGATGCCCTGCAAGATGCCATTGCCGCAGCGATGATCTACGTTCGGCTAAAGCATGGCGACCTGCCTCACCCGATTGCTCGCTAGGCACCAATGAAAACTGAAGAAAATAGACCATTCAATACCTTACAGAGTTTTTTTATTACGCTTTATTATTAACGATAAAGCGCAAAATTTTGACTGCAACAGCACTGCAAGACAAACCATTGCCCCGCATTTTCCCCGCTATCATCCTAAAGTCTAATTGAGACCTGCCGCGATCTGTCGGAAGTTAGTACGACGCAAGCAGAACACACCTGCATACAGAATAGTCCGGTCCAGTAAGGACAAAAACGGAACATCAAGGAGAATAGGATGAGCGAAGTTCACGTGTATCCAGTAAATCAGGACATTGCCGCTAACGCACACATTACTGATGAGCAATACCGCGAGATGTATCAGCAATCAGTCATTAACCCAGAGGGGTTCTGGCGTGAGCACGGCCAGATTGTCGATTGGATCACCCCTTTTTCCAAAGTAAAGAGCACATCTTTCGATACTGGCCATGTCAGCATTAACTGGTTTGAAGACGGTGAACTTAATGTCTCAGCAAACTGCCTTGACCGTCACCTTGCAACACGAGGCAATCAGCCTGCGATTATTTGGGAAGGCGACGACCCAACGGACGATGCCACACTGACTTATAACGAGCTTTATGAAGAAGTTTGTAAATTTGCCAATGCACTAAAAAGCCAAGGAGTACGTAAAGGTGATGTTGTGTGCCTGTACATGCCAATGGTTGCTGAAGCTGCAGTCGCCATGTTGGCCTGTACTCGAATCGGGGCCGTTCACACCATCGTCTTTGGTGGCTTCTCTCCGGAGGCACTGGCAGGCCGTATTATTGACTCTAACGCCAAAGTGGTTGTAACCGCTGACGAAGGTGTCCGTGCTGGTCGCGCGGTTCCTTTGAAAAAGAACGTGGATGATGCCCTTGCAAATCCTAACGTCACCTGCGTCGAAAAAGTGCTGGTACTAAAGCGTACTGGTGGCAATGTTGAATGGGATAGCGAACGTGACGTCTGGTGGCACGATGCAACAGCTGTTGCTTCAAGCCATTGCGAACCAGAGGCAATGAATGCAGAAGATCCTCTTTTTATTCTTTATACCTCAGGGTCAACAGGTAAACCTAAAGGTGTGCTGCATACCACGGGGGGATATTTGGTCTACGCGACCATGACATTCAAACATGTTTTTGATTACCAAGAAGGTGAGGTGTACTGGTGTACCGCCGATGTTGGCTGGATCACTGGCCACAGCTACTTGGTTTATGGACCACTCGCAAACGGCGCCACTACCCTGCTATTTGAAGGTGTACCCAACTACCCATCAACCAGCCGCATGAGCGAGGTGGTTGATAAGCACCAAGTTAATATCCTTTATACCGCTCCAACCGCCATCCGCGCTTTAATGGCGAAAGGCGATGAGGCAGTAGCAGGAACAAGCCGTAGCTCATTGCGCATCATGGGTTCAGTCGGTGAACCAATTAACCCAGAAGCGTGGGAATGGTATCACCGCACCATTGGCGACAGCCGCTGTCCAATCGTGGATACTTGGTGGCAAACAGAAACCGGTGGCATTTTAATCACCCCACTACCTGGTGCGACAGCCTTGAAACCCGGCTCTGCTACTCGTCCATTCTTTGGTGTACAACCAGCCATCGTTGATAACATGGGCAATATTCTCGACGGCGCAACAGAAGGCAACCTCGTGATGGTCGACTCTTGGCCGGGGCAGATGCGAACCCTATGGGGCGATCACGAGCGCTTCGAGCAAACCTATTTCTCCACCTTCAAAGGCATGTACTTTACCGGTGACGGTGCCCGCCGCGATGAAGATGGCTACTACTGGATCACCGGTCGTGTCGATGACGTGCTGAATATTTCCGGCCACCGTATGGGGACAGCCGAAATTGAATCAGCCCTCGTCGCATTCGATAAAATTGCTGAAGCCGCTATCGTTGGTGTTCCTCACGATATTAAAGGCCAGGCTATCTATGCGTATATCACGCTCAATGATGGCGAGATCCCAAGTGCCGAACTGCACAAAGAAGTAAAAAATTGGGTACGTAAAGAAATCGGCCCGATTGCCACACCAGACTTCTTGCACTGGACAGAGGCTCTACCGAAAACCCGCTCAGGCAAAATCATGCGCCGCATCTTACGTAAGATTGCCACTGGCGATACTGCGACACTGGGTGATACATCAACCCTTGCCGATCCAAGTGTGGTTGAGAAGCTGATCGCAGAAAAACAAAAAATACTATAAACCCTCACGGGTCGATAAAAAGCCGCCCAAGTCCTGCTTGGGCGGCTTTTTTGATCCAGTGCTAAAAGTTACAATTCCGGCGCCACAGACTATTGTCTATAGCGTGCAGGTCACGCATAGTGCTAGTGACTCAATTTCCCATTCTCAGCTCCCGATCGCCAAACAGTGCACATATGCACTAAGAAAATGTGGTGATTAGACCAGTATTTTGCTGCGATTTGCTGCGAATTCTCTATAATTGCACATCAAGCATGTTTTGGCAGACAACAACGGAACACAGGGAAGCAACTTTTTAGCTTTTTTCACGTTGCTAGAGTAAAACCTCAAATACAAGTGATATAACGTCAAGATGTCGACCGTTCAACGAATTTTACTGATCAATGGCCCGAACCTGAACCTACTGGGTTTACGCGAGCCGGGACATTATGGCCAGCAGTCTCTGGCCCAGATAGTGACGCACTTAACTGCCAAAGCGACCGAGTTAGGCGTGACGCTAGACCATATCCAATCGAACGCGGAATACGAGATCATCGATGCGATCCACCAAGCCCATGGCACGGTCGATTTCATCCTGATCAATCCAGCTGCTTTTACCCACACCAGTGTCGCTATCCGTGATGCACTCTTGGGGGTCAGCATCCCGTTCATTGAAATACACCTGTCTAATGTTCATGCCCGGGAACCATTCCGCCATCACTCCTACCTGTCAGACAAAGCTGTCGGGGTGATCTGCGGGCTAGGCCCAGATGGTTATGAATTCGCCCTGCAAGCTGCGGTACGCCGCCTGCAAGCAGACGCCAACTGAACAAATAAGAGAAAGATAAATGGATATTCGTAAAATCAAAAAACTGATTGAGCTAGTTGAAGAGTCAGGTATTGCTGAGCTGGAAATTTCTGAAGGTGAAGAGTCTGTACGCATCAGTCGTGCAACCGTGCCAGCACAAGTTCTTGCAGCACCTATCGCAGCTCCAGTTGCTGCCCCTGTCGCTCCGGCTGCAGCACCAGTAGCCGAGGCCCCAACAGCACCTGCAACGCCTGCTGGCCACCAGGTTCTATCGCCAATGGTAGGTAGCTTCTACCGTGCGCCGAGTCCTGATGCGAAACCATTTGTTGAAATCGGTCAGACTGTCAATGCCGGTGATACTCTATGTATCGTCGAAGCAATGAAGATGATGAACCAGATCGAATCTGATAAAGCCGGTACTGTAGTAGCAATCCTGGCAGAAGACGGTGATGCCGTTGAATTTGACCAGCCGCTAGTTATCATCGAGTAACCGGGGCCTCTTATGCTAGATAAAATTGTTATTGCCAACCGAGGCGAGATTGCACTGCGTATCCTGCGTGCATGTAAAGAGCTCGGTATCAAGACGGTTGCGGTGCACTCCACTGCAGACCGCGATCTCAAGCACGTATTACTGGCTGACGAATCGATCTGTATTGGTCCTGCCAAGAGTACAGAGAGCTACCTGAACATCCCTCGCATCATCAGTGCCGCGGAAATTACCGGCTCGGTGGCTATCCACCCAGGCTATGGCTTCCTGTCTGAAAATGCGGACTTTGCCGAGCAAGTAGAGCGTTCAGGCTTCATTTTCGTTGGCCCAAAAGCAGACACCATCCGTCTGATGGGCGACAAAGTGTCAGCAATCACCTCGATGAAAAAAGCCGGCGTTCCTTGTGTTCCTGGTTCTGACGGTCCACTCGATGACGACGCAGCCAAGAATAAAGCCTTTGCCAAGCGCATCGGCTACCCGGTGATCATCAAGGCATCGGGCGGCGGTGGTGGCCGAGGTATGCGTGTCGTTCGCAGTGAACCTGATCTGATCGAAGCGATCGCGATGACCCGTGCCGAAGCGAAAGCAGCCTTCAGTAACGATATGGTTTACATGGAAAAATTCCTGGAAAACCCACGCCATATCGAAGTGCAGGTTTTGGCCGATGGTCAGGGTGGTGCAATCCATCTGGGCGAGCGTGACTGTTCAATGCAGCGTCGCCACCAGAAAGTAGTAGAAGAAGCCCCAGCCCCGGGTATCACCGAGGAAATGCGTAAGTACATCGGTGAACGCTGTACCCGTGCTTGTATCGAAATCGGCTACCGCGGTGCCGGTACGTTCGAATTCCTGTATGAGAATGGCGAGTTCTATTTCATCGAAATGAACACCCGTATCCAGGTTGAGCACCCAGTGACCGAGATGGTAACCGGTATCGACCTGATCAAAGAGCAGCTACGCATTGCCGCAGGCCAGCCGCTGTCCTTCACTCAGGACGATATCAAGATCAAAGGCCATGCGGTTGAGTGCCGTATCAACGCCGAGGATCCAGAGCGCTTCCTTCCTTGCCCTGGCAAAATCGCCCGCTTTCATGCTCCAGGTGGTATGGGGGTTCGTTGGGAATCGCACATCTACAGCGGCTACACCGTGCCGCCTTACTACGATTCAATGATCGGTAAGCTGATCACCTTTGGTGAGAACCGCGACGTGGCCATTGCCCGCATGAAGAATGCCCTGGGCGAGATGATTATCGATGGTATCAAGACCAATGTTCCACTGCAGCAGGAAATCATGGCTGACGAGAACTTCCAGCACGGTGGTGCCAATATCCACTACCTCGAGAAGAAACTCGGTCTCCAGTAAGGTTGACACCTTCAAGTAAAAAAGCTGCTTCGGCAGCTTTTTTTATCTCTATATTATGCAATTTCACTCCCTTCCTAGCGCTCCCTGCTAAGTTTTGCCACAATACCCCCCCTAAATTTGTATGAAGAATGAGCGTGGCGCCCGCCGTCATCCGCTCCTTTACCCGCACCTCAACCGGAAACAACACCATGAAAACGCTGTCTGCGCGCTATCGCCAGGCCCACAAAGAAGCCAAATGGGCTGTCGGCCTGGCCTTGGCCTACTTCGCCTGGTGGTATTTCTCGGCCTATGCCTTCGCCCCGGCCGGCATAGACGAAGCCCTGCCGACCCTGTACTGGGGGTTTCCCCTATGGTTTTTACTGGCCTGCATTATTGGCCCCATTCTGTTCACTGTGCTCTGTGGCCTAATGGTGAAATATATCTACCGCGACATGTCGCTCGAGATCGAACCGGAGGCCAATGATGAATAGCCAACTGTTGATCCCGCTCGTGCTGTATCTGATGGCCGTATTCGGTCTGGCGATTTATACCCGGCGCCACCGTGGTAATGGCAACGGCTTCCTCAATGAGTATCTGGTCGGCAACCGCAGCATGGGCGGTTTCGTGCTGGCCATGACCCTTGCCGCCACCTATGCCAGCGCCAGCTCGTTTATCGGCGGACCGGGCGCCGCCTATAAAATGGGCCTCGGCTGGGTATTGCTGGCCATGATCCAGCTACCGGCAGCATGGCTGACCCTTGGGGTCCTAGGCAAAAAATTTGCCATCGAAGCTCGTCGCCACAACGCGCTGACGCTAAACGATATTCTCTACGCCCGTTATAAAAACCGCGGCGTGGTGATCTTTGCCTCATTGGCACTGCTACTGGCCTTCTTCGGTACTATGGTGGTGCAATTTGTCGGCGGCGCACGCCTGCTGCAAACCGTAACAGGGCTGTCTTACCAACACGGACTGATCCTGTTTGCCACGACGGTCGGCCTCTACACCACGATTGGTGGCTTCCGCGCTGTAGTCATGACCGATACCGTCCAGGGGATCATGATGATCATCGGTACGATTGCCCTGCTGATCGGTATCGTCCATGCTGGCGGTAGCATCGGCGAGATGATGGGGGAACTGCACCGCATCGACCCTGCACTGGTCACCCCATTCGGCCCGGACAACTTCCTCAACCAACCTTTCATGCTCAGTTTCTGGGTGCTGGTGTGTTTCGGGGTCATTGGCCTCCCCCATGCCGCAGTACGTTGCATGTCCTATAAGTCAACCGGTTCATTGCACCGAGGCATGGTGATCAGCACCGCCATGGTGGCCTTCCTGATGCTCGGTATGCACTTGGCCGGCGCGCTGGGCCGTGCCATCGTGCCGGATATTGCCAGCCCGGATCAGATCATGCCGACCTTGATGATGACTGTACTGCCTCCCGTGATCGCTGGCGTGTTCCTTGCCGGGCCGATGGCGGCCATTATGTCGACCATCGACTCCCAGCTGATCCAGGCCTCTGCAACACTGCTCAAGGACTTGTACCTCAACTACATCAACCCCAAAGCCGCTCAAGGGCCGGAGGCTGAAAGCCGCCTGCCGAAACTGTCGCTTTGGGTGACGGGTATTTTCTCGCTGTTAGTCTTCGTCGCAGCGACTAACCCACCGGATATGATCATCTGGCTCAACCTGCTGGCCTTTGGCGGCATGCAGGCGGTGTTCCTGTGGCCGTTGGTGCTTGGCCTGTACTGGAAAAAGGCATCAGCCACCGGCGCCTTTGCCTCTATGGTCAGCGGACTGGCCTGTTATATCGCCTTATCGCTACTCAAGCCCGATTTAGGCGGTATCCATGCCATCGTACCAACCTTGGTCATAGGTCTTGTCACCTTCGTCTTGGGGAGCCTTGCTCGGCCGGTTCCACAGCAGACCCTCCAACAGGTTTAAAGCGCCTTCAGATAGCACCTTCGGGTGCTATCTTTTTTTAAACTGTCTAAAAATCATGCTAGACTCCGCATCCTTGAATTTAGCAAACCAAAAAGCGAATTAACCATGCCTTGGATTCAAATCAAACTGAACGCGACGGCTGAGAATGCTGAAGCTATCGGCGATATGCTGATGGAAGAGACGGGCGCAGTCTCGGTTACCTTCCTTGATGCCCAGGACACTCCGGTATTCGAACCCCTGCCAGGTGAAACCCGCCTGTGGGGTGATACGGATGTGATCGGCCTGTACGATGCAGAGACGGACATGAATTTTGTCCTGGAAATGCTAAAAAACAGCCCGCTGATTGCCGATGATTTTGCCCACAAAATCGAGCAGTTAGAAGACAAGGACTGGGAACGTGAATGGATGGATAACTTCCACCCGATGCGCTTTGGCCGCCGACTGTGGATTTGCCCAAGCTGGCGAGAAGTACCAGAGCCAGACGCGGTAAACGTGATGCTGGATCCAGGTCTGGCATTCGGTACCGGTACCCACCCAACCACCTCGCTTTGTCTTGAGTGGCTAGACGGTCAGGATCTGGCTGGCAAAACCATCATCGACTTCGGTTGTGGTTCGGGCATCTTGGCAATTGCCGCCCTGAAACTGGGTGCCAAGAAGGTGATCGGTATTGATATCGACCCACAGGCGATCCAAGCTTCCCGTGACAATGCAGAGCGTAATGGCGTGTCCGAAAACCTTGAACTATATCTGCCGCAAGACCAACCGGAAGGTCTCTTGGCTGATGTCGTGGTTGCCAACATTTTGGCTGGCCCACTGCGCGAGCTATCGCCGGTGATCAAAAGCCTGGTCAAAGACGGTGGCCTGCTGGCAATTTCAGGTGTACTGGAAAGCCAAGCGGAAGACGTCGCGACCTACTACGGCGACGAGCTTACACTTGACCCAATTGCGGCCCGAGAAGAGTGGTGTCGCATCTCTGGGCACAAAGCGTAATCGACTTTTTCCTCTTCTAAACTGCGCCAATTGATTGAAAATCGTACAGTTTTGAAAATCAAAACCTAAATGCTCAATTATTGGCCTTTTCAGATGGGTAAAAAATGCGTAAAATGCGCGCCCTTACTGGCATAGTCAGGAATAGACGTTTGAAGATCGGTCCTTATCAACTTAACAACCAGCTGATAGTCGCCCCAATGGCAGGTGTGACCGATCGGCCATTTCGCGAATTATGCCTGCGCTACGGGGCAGGTATGGCTGTGAGCGAAATGATGTCGTCTAACCCAGACCTGTGGAAAACAGCCAAATCCCAGAACCGCATGGTACATGAAGGCGAGTCAGGGATCCGCTCGGTGCAAATCGCCGGGGCAGATCCTAAACTGATGGCCGAGGCAGCTCAGTTCAGCGTTGAAAACGGTGCGCAAATCATCGATATCAACATGGGCTGTCCAGCCAAGAAGGTCAACAAGCGCCTGGCAGGCTCTGCCCTGCTGCAGTATCCCGAGCTGATCGAAGATATCCTTCGAACAGTGGTTAATGCAGTTGATGTCCCGGTTACGCTGAAAACCCGTACCGGTTGGGATCTTGATAACCGAAACTGTGTCGATATTGCCAAACGTGCCGAACAATGTGGCATTCAGGCCCTGGCCCTACATGGCCGGACCAAAACCTGTATGTACAAAGGCGAGGCAGAATACGATTACATCAAGACAGTGAAAGAAGCGATCTCGATTCCGGTGATTGCGAACGGTGATATCGACTCACCGGAAAAGGCACGCTTTGTACTGGATTACACCGGTGCCGATGGCTTGATGATTGGTCGCCCTGCACAGGGTCGACCGTGGATTTTCCAGGAAATCCACCATTACTTAACAACTGGCGAACACCTGCCGGCTCCATCATTTGATGAAGTTGGTAGCATCATGCTAGGCCACGTTCAGGAACTTCACCGTTTTTACGGCGAGTACCTGGGCTTGCGTATCGCACGCAAGCATGTGGGCTGGTATTTGAAAGAGCATGCCCCAGCAGGTGATTTCCGCCGGACCTTCAACGTACTCGAGGATGCCCAACAGCAACTCGATGCGCTGCAAGGCTACTTCGACAACGTTGCATAAATACGAGAAGAGCTTACAGAATATGTTCGAACAAAATCTGACTTCCGAAGCATTGACAGTAACTACTGTTACTTCACAGGACCAAATCACACAGAAGCCACTTCGTGACTCTGTTAAGGCGTCGCTGAAAAACTACCTGGCTCAACTAAACGGTCAGGAAGTCGATGATCTGTACGAGCTAGTGCTTGCTGAAGTTGAGCAGCCACTACTAGACACTATCATGCAGTACACCCGTGGTAACCAAACCCGCGCGGCAACCATGATGGGTATCAACCGCGGTACTCTTCGTAAGAAGCTGAAAAAATACGGCATGAACTAAGCCATTCTCAGTTAATACTGATTATTGAAAGCCCAAACCAAGCAACTGGTTTGGGCTTTTTCTTTATCAATCACATGGAAAAAGGCATCCACTCGCGCTTAACATTATTTGTCTTCTCAATAATAAGACCTACCACTATATAGGGTGAACCATACTGCTTGTTCGTACGTTAAACGCTTGGATATAACCACAACGAGGCTGCAGCAATGAATCACATACTCCGTACATTTAACCGCTCTTTGGTCGTAATTGCGTTGTTCTTTTCAGGTCTTGCCTTAGCTGGCCACCACGAAAAAAGCGAAATGGAAAAGAATCTTGTCCAGGTCGCCGCCAATAACGATGATTTTCAAACCTTGGTCATGGCAATTAAAGCCGCTGATTTGGTCGAGACACTGGAAGGGAAAGGGCCGTTTACCGTGCTGGCGCCCACAGATGATGCGTTTGCCAAGCTTCCCGAAGGCGCACTTGCCGAACTGCTGAAACCGGAGAACAAAGAAAAATTACAAGCGATACTGACTTACCATGTATTGCCCGGAGCGCTTTCTTCAGAGGAAGTCATGAAACTTAAGCTGCCAGAAACGGTTCAGGGCGGCACGGTTGCCATTGAAACCGATGACGATGGCAAGGTAACCATCAACGGTGCAAACGTCATTTTGGCAGATGTGCCAGCCAGCAATGGGGTGATCCATGTCATCGACACGGTGCTGATCCCAACAGAGAAGGCAGAAGAATAATTAACGGCTAACAATGCCAGCTAAAAAGCACAGCGCTTCACCACTGGTGAAGCGCTGTCAGCTAGAGATAATCACACAGGTAAGCGGTAGGCTCAGACACCTTTACCTCAAACGAGGAATCACCAGGGACTTCAAAGTCGTCACCGGCATAATAGGTTTCCCATTCAATATGGCCAGGCAGCTTGACCGTCAGGGCTCCCTTGACCACGGTCATCTTCTCAGGCGCTGCCGTACCGAAGGTATATTCCCCTGGCGCCATCACGCCCACGCTGGCGCGCTCGCCAGAAGTTTCAAACCCCAGGGACTTAACCTGGCCATCAAAATACTCACTTACTTTCAACATGATTTTCCTTATCAATAACAAGGCGATGTTTCGACGCTACCACAACTTGACGGCCTACCCAATATAATTGATCGATTCACTGTTGATTTAAAACTAGCGGCCAGTGCAAGCATCACGCCCGCTACAGCAGCGCCCTTCACTGGATTGCGCATTTTCAACACCGTCATCGCTCAGCGCTTCAAGGATCGAACAGTGGCTGGCATCATCATCCGCATGACCACAGCAAGCATCATTGATTTTCTGAAGAGCATTACGGATCCTTGCCAACTCAGCCATCTTGCGATCGACGTCATCCAACTTGGCCTGAGTGATTGCTTTTACTTCAGCACAGCTATGTTGGCTGGCTTCCAGCCGGATATCCAGCAGCTCCCTAATTTCATCCAAGCTAAGGCCGATAGCCTTGGCGCGGAGAATAAAATGGATCCGTGACAAATCACCTTCGCTATAAAGCCGGTAACCACTCTTGCTACGGCCGGCAGGTAGCAGCAAGCCATTTTTTTCGTAAAATCGCAACGTGTCGCTGCTGACACCACAATGTTTAGCCAGCTGGCCAATCAAGTACATACCGCCCTACCTTCAGTGATCCACAAACAACGAAAAGCAAACGTTTGCGTAGTGGTGGATTTAATGTAAAATATGCCACGTTGATCACAACAACGACAGCACAGTTTGTATCTTCGATTCTAGCCGAGGGTATTTACCAAAATCCAGCCCACTGGCTTTTGGCAAATAGTCCTCCATGTTTATAAAGAGATGGTAGCAATGGAAAACGCTCGTCCTATCCGCCGTGCGCTAATTAGCGTGTCAGACAAAACTGGTATTGTTGAGTTCGCCCAGGCGCTTGCCGATCGTGGCGTCGACATCCTCTCCACAGGTGGCACTGCCCGCCTTCTTGCCGAGCAGGGTATCAAGGTCACTGAAGTATCCGATCACACAGGCTTCCCTGAAATGATGGACGGTCGCGTTAAGACCCTACACCCAAAAATTCATGGTGGTGTACTGGGTCGTCGCGGCACTGACGATGCTGTGATGAACGACCATGGCATTGCCCCTATCGATATGGTGGTGGTAAACCTATACCCATTCGCAGCAACAGTGGCTAACCCAGACTGCACATTGGAAGATGCTGTTGAGAACATCGATATCGGTGGCCCGACAATGGTCCGTTCTGCAGCGAAGAACCACAAAGACGTGACCATTATCGTTAATGCCCACGACTACGACCGCGTGCTGACCGAAATGGCGACCAACGACGGTTCACTGAGCCATGCCACCCGTTTCGATCTGGCTATCGCAGCCTTCGAACACACTGCTGCCTACGACGGCATGATCGCCAACTACTTCGGTACTATGGTGCCATCTTACGGCGACAATAAAGAAGGCGATGAGCCTTCTCCTGAAAACAAGAGCAAATTCCCACGCACCTTCAACCAGCAGTTCGAGAAGAAGCAGGACATGCGCTACGGTGAAAACAGCCACCAAGCCGCCGCTTTCTACGTTGAAGCTACCCCTGAAGAAGCGTCAGTTTCTACGGCTCGCCAAATCCAAGGCAAAGCCCTGTCTTACAACAACATCGCAGATACAGACGCAGCACTTGAGTGTGTGAAAGAGTTCGACCAGCCAGCGTGTGTGATCGTTAAACATGCTAACCCATGTGGTGTTGCACTAGGTGCAGACATCCTAGAGGCCTACGACCGCGCTTTCAAAACAGACCCAACATCGGCCTTCGGTGGCATCATCGCATTCAACCGCGAACTAGACGCAGCAACAGCAACAGCGATTACTGAACGTCAATTCGTTGAAGTTATCATTGCACCGTCTGTTTCTGCTGAAGCGGTAGAAATTGTTGCGGCTAAGAAAAACCTTCGCCTGCTGGAATGTGGCGAGTGGAGCAGCAAGACTACGGGTTTTGACGTTAAGCGTGTTAACGGCGGCCTGCTGGTTCAAGACCGCGACCAAGGCATGGTTTCTGCTGATGACCTGAAAGTCGTTTCTAAGCGCCAACCAACAGAAGAAGAACTGAAAGATGCACTGTTCTGCTGGAAAGTCGCTAAGTACGTAAAATCAAATGCGATTGTTTACTCGAAAGGTGACATGACTATCGGCGTGGGCGCCGGCCAGATGAGCCGCGTTTACTCAGCGAAAATCGCCGGCATTAAAGCCGCTGACGAAGGCCTTCAGGTTGAAGGTTGTGTCATGGCATCGGATGCCTTCTTCCCGTTCCGCGATGGCATTGATGCTGCCGCTGAAGCCGGCATTAAATGTGTTATCCAGCCAGGCGGCTCGATGCGCGACCAGGAAGTGATTGACGCTGCCGACGAGCACGGCATGGCGATGATCTTTACTGGCATGCGCCACTTCCGCCACTAATCACATAAGCCTAGGGGCAACTCTAGGCTTAATCATATTTAGATTTAGCCTTTATTCATCACACTATATGACTAGAGGCTTTAATAATTTTAATGCAAAGCTATTTTTCAGAGGTCAAGGAAAGCACGCCCTATTTTATAGGAGCTCATATAGGTATAAATGAGCATGCTTGACACAGAGACCTGAAAAATGGCGCAGCAATAAGGGATTAAAGATGAATGTATTGATTATTGGTGCCGGCGGCCGTGAACACGCACTGGGCTGGAAAGCGGCACAAAACCCAAACGTTGAAACCGTTTTCGTCGCTCCGGGTAACGCCGGTACCGCACTTGAGCCTAAACTTGAGAACGTAAACATCGGCGTTGAAGACATCGCTGGCTTAGTGGCGTTTGCTCAAGAGAAAAAAATCGAGCTAACCATCGTTGGCCCTGAAGCACCATTGGTTATTGGTGTGGTTGACGCATTCCGCGAAGTGGGTCTTCCTATCTTTGGTCCAACTCAAGCAGCGGCACAGCTTGAAGGCTCTAAAGCATTCACTAAAGACTTCTTGGCTCGTCACCAGATCCCAACAGGCTCTTACGCTAACTTCACTGACATCGAGCCAGCACTGGCTTACGTACGTGAACAAGGCGCGCCAATTGTCGTTAAGGCTGACGGCCTAGCTGCCGGTAAAGGCGTTATTGTTGCGATGACCCTTGAAGAAGCCGAAGACGCCATCAAAGACATGCTAGCGGGTAACGCATTTGGCGAAGCCGGCAGCCGCGTGGTTATTGAAGAGTTCCTTGAAGGCGAAGAAGCAAGCTTCATCGTGATGGTTGACGGTTCTAGCGTGCTGCCTATGGCCACCAGCCAAGACCACAAACGTGTTGGCGACAAAGACACTGGCCCTAATACCGGTGGTATGGGAGCTTACTCACCAGCCCCTGTGGTTACCCCTGAGATCCACAACCGTATCCTTGAAGAAGTGATTTACCCAACGGTACGTGGTATGGATGCCGAAGGCGCACCGTACACAGGTTTCCTTTACGCTGGCCTAATGATCGATGCAGACGGTACGCCGAAGGTTATCGAATACAACTGCCGTTTTGGCGATCCAGAAACGCAACCTATCATGATGCGTATGGAATCGGATCTTGTTGAGCTTTGCCTGATGGCTATCGACGAGAAGCTAGATGAAGCAGAATCTAAGTGGGATCCGCGCGCTTCTATCGGTGTTGTTCTAGCCGCTGGCGGGTACCCTGCTGACTACGCAAAAGGTGATGTTATTTCGCTACCAACGAGCGAAGTTGAGGGTCAGAAGATCTTCCACGCTGGGACGGCAAATAACGAAGCCGGCGATGTGGTCACTAACGGTGGCCGTGTTCTTTGTGCAACAGCACTTGGCAATACAGTTTCTGAAGCTCAGGAGCGTGCTTACGCACTGACGAAACAAGTTAGCTGGAACGGTATGTTCCACCGCAATGACATCGGCTACCGTGCCATTGAGCGCGAGCAGCAAGACGCCTAATTCACAGCAGCGCCACCAGTGCACCATCAAAAAACGCGCCCAAGGGCGCGTCAGATTGCTGACGAACCCCACTTTTTAAGTGGGGTTCTTTTTTAGAGAGCGGCCGTAGGCCGCGATCGCGATTTTT
>NZ_JBNNXT010000036.1:0-53183 GCF_052873815.1 Photobacterium sp. DNB23_23_1
CCTAGATACGCTACAAACGTATGCCGGTTTTCAAGACCGGTGCTTTCAACCACTCAGCCATCTCTCCGTAAGTGCGGTGTATATTAGTCGCTACGACTGACCTTGTAAACCCCTAAAACATTCAACTGCTTAGATAACCAACAAACATGCAGAATCTTAATAAAAAACCAGCAGATCATTTAAAAAAAACCTTCTTCTCACTCATTTCCTTTCACGGTAGAATATCTTCCTGCAATATTTTGCTGGATTTTTCCTCGCCTTGAGCTCGTTTTTAACGGCCAATACGAAAACTTGCTGGAAAGCCCGAAGCATCAAATTGCACATATCCCTCTCGGCCCAGGTGATACCCTATTTATACCTGCTCATGCCTGGGACACACTTAGCTGGAACAAAGAAAGCGGGGCTAAATCATAACTAGGACGCCTTCTTATCTAGCACTCAAACAATACCAACCCCCTATCGGCGGCATAAAACAGCTCACAAAAAAACAACAAAAAAACAGCATTTCATGGTAATTGAATAATTTAACCTCATAATAAGAGGAGATTTTTCGTTCAATCCGCTGACACCTAACAAAAGGTAGCAACTATGATGTGGCAAGTATCCGAACTGATCCCGCTTCTGAGTGAACACGACGGCTGGGCAGTTGAAGAAAATGACCAAACACTGGTTATACGCAACGAAGATAATATCGAAGCCTTTCTGGCCGTATCTGGCGAGCAAATTCTGGTTGAAGTCCTACTGTTCCCTGCTGAGCAAGTCATTGACCTGACTTCTCTTAACAACGATATCCTCCGTACCCACAAGATGTTCCCGCTATCGACTATCGGTATCAATGAAATTGGCGGCAACGACTACTATGTGGCGTTTGGCTCACTGTCTTCCCAATCCAAGGCGGAAAGCATTGTGATTGAGGTCGCTACTCTATTCCGCAATGTCGAAGCCTTTATTGAACTATACCAAGACCACCTCAAGGAGGTTGCGTAATGAGTGTCTGGAAAAAACTGTTCACCGCATTCAAAGGCGGTGTAAATGAAACCGCAGAAGCAGTCGCGGATAACCAAGCATTGCGTATCCTTGATCAGGAAATTCGCGACGCCAAACAAGAACTTCGCCGTTCAGACGAAGCATTGGTCAGTATCGTCGCTAAACGTAAGCTCTCCCAGCAGAAAGTTGATGGCTTCCAGCAAGGCGTCGAAGAGTACGAAGGCCATGCCCGCACCGCGATGGAAAAAGGCCAGCAAGATCTTGCTCTTGATTGTGCACAAAAAGTCGCCCAGCTCCGTAACGAACAGCAAGCTGAGCAAGCCTACCTTGACCAGTTCGTTGCTTCTGAGCAGAAGATGCGTACCAACATCAGCCAAGCCAAAGACAAGCTTCGCCAGCTCGAGCAGCAAGTGGATGTGGTAAAAGCCAACGAAGCGGTACAAAAAGCCCAGTCGGCGGTATCAGCCACCAATGTCGGCGCCAATGCCAAAATGCATACCGCGGTTGAGTCGCTTGAGCGCATCAAACAACGCCAAGCCGAAAAATCAGCCCAGCTGGAAGCCGCCGCAGAAATGGCCGATGAGCAATCAGGCAGCAGCCTAGACAAAAAGCTGGCCGAGGCCGGGATCACCCCAGGAAAACAATCCTCAGCTGAAGATGAACTTAAGCGTATTTTGGGCCAGTAGGTGCCGTTTGATAGGGAGGTAGTATGTCGTTATGGCTCTTTTTCCGCCGCTGGGCGGCTCAGAACTTCCATGCGCTAAGTGGCAGAAACCTCCTTTTACTGGTTATCGGCTATACCGCTATCAGCTATGCCCTACTCGCAGCAGTGGGCGAATCAGCCTTAATACAAAGTCCAACGGATTTCCTGTACTACTTGGTTGTCAGTGCATCTACCGTTGGCTATGGCGACATGTCGCCAACCACTGTGGCTGGAAAATGGGTCGTCATGCTGTTTGTGATCCCCGGCGGATTGGGGCTATTTGCCATCGCGGTTGGCCGGGTGGCAAGCGTCTTTATTGATTACTGGAAACAGGGGCTGTTAGGCCGGAGGAAAGTATCGGTGGAAAACCATATTCTCGTGCTGGGGTGGAACGAGCAGCGTACCCTGCACCTAATAAAAATGCTGCAACACGAAGAAAAAGGCCACCGCGCAATTGTCCTGTGTGTCCGCCCTGATATTGAAAATCCACTGCCCGGGGAAATAGAGTTTGTCCGCACCCTCAGCTTCACCGATAGCCTATCAATGGCAAAAGCCGGGGTCGACAGCGCCAGTTGTATTGTGATTGATAACAGCGAAGATGACGTCACCCTGTCTGCTGCCCTGTTTTGTGCCAATCAGAATCCGAATGCCCATATCTTGGCATATTTCAATGACGAGTCATTGAGTGGTTTGCTCAAGCATCATTGTCCCAATGTCGAGTGCATTCCCTCTGTTGCGGTCGAGATGCTTGCCAAGGCTGCAATCGATCCAGGCTCGAGCGAATTGCATCACGAATTGCTTAGTACCCACAAGGGGATGACCCAGTATGCAGTACAATACCCTGCAACGTCAGCACCGAGCACCATAGCCCCGCTATTCAACGGCTTTAAGCAGCAACATAAGGCTATTCTTATTGCCATCGACACTGGCAAAGGGGTCGAGCTAAATCCACCGCTGGACCGTGAAGTCCCTCCCGGTGCCAAGTTGTTTTATATTGCTGATGAGCGCGTCAAGCAAATCAATTGGTCTAAGTGCGTAGATAACACCTAGATAACAGCACTAAATGAACGGGAGTTTTTATGTTCGATTGGTTTAAGAAAAAACAACCACCAACCACGCCCCCGAGCAGCCCTGAATGCCTTGGACTAAGGCTTGGCGGCGCCTTTGAGCTTGATGATCTGAAGCTGAGGTTGATCGAGCCAGATCTGATTATCGAAGGCGCATCCCGTACCCAGCTGATCAAGGCGGTCGGTGAAGTTCAGCTCGATGAGCAAACCCGGCTGCTACGCTTTTACACCGATGACGATGGATTTATCCAAATCTTGACCCACGGTCCGTCCGAAGCAGATATCAGCGAGGTCAAGCTCTACTATTTTTACGAATCGCGCCCCATTGATTCCCAGAGCCAGTGGCAGCATATTCTGGACAATGAAATCGTCAAGCCCAACTGGACATTGGAGGAGTATCAATTCAACAAAGTATGGGACAACACCCGCCCTGTCGCCATGACAGAAAAGACCTGGCTAGAAAACGGCACGGTCACTGAAACAGACCAATTTGTGATGATCTATGAGCGTGATACAGGTAATGGGCAATTTGAGTTTCTGCTCGTTGCTGGCGAGGAGAAGATCTACCGTAACCAAGCTGAGCGGTGCCTAGCCATTAGCACTGGTTTTGATTTAACCCCGACCGACTTCAAGCTAATAGGCTAACCTTCAATAGTTTAGATAAAGAATAGGATTAACATGGAAGTACTCACTAACTCGCTTGCTGGCCTCGGCGCATTCTTGCTTTATTTTTCGCTGTCATTGGCTTTCCTGATGCTGTTCAAGTTCGTCTACGTCCGCTTTACTCCGCATGATGAGTGGAAGCTAGTAAAAGAAGACCAGAATATTGCGGCAGCCATTGGGCTATCGGGCTCGATCATCGGCTATTGCTTGGCTATCGCAGGCGCTGCCACTAACTCAGTTAACCTGATCGATTTTGCTATTTGGGGCGTGGTCGCCTTGTTTGCCCAGCTAATCGCCTTTGCTATTTTACGCTTTGGCTTCATGCCAAAAATTGTCGAGCGTATCGAAGCCGGAGAAATCCCCGCGGGTATCGTCATGGCTGCGACTTCCGTGTCAGTAGGCCTGCTCAATGCCGCCTGTATGACATACTAAGGGGGATGCCATGAAACGCAGTAAACACGTCGTTCTCGCCAGCATGAAGAAAAACTGGCGCCCGGTGTCGATAGCCTCCATGTCGGCCCCCGTGACCGCAGTTTTAGCCACCGCCGTACTTTCTGGTTGTAGCGACAGCTCAGATGATGCCGTCATCTATCAATCGTTAAATGATTGTGTTGATGACAACCCCAACTATACCGAGGAATGCCAGGCCGCATACCAGTTTGCCATACAGGAAGCTTCTCGTACCGCACCTAAATACAACTCCCGCTACGATTGTGAGGCGGAGTTTGGTTCAAACGCCTGTATGCAGCCACAAGGCAACAATTGGTTTATGCCAGCCATGGCTGGTTTCATGTTTGCCAGAATGATGGACAGTAATCGTGGCTATTACTCACAACCGATGTTCCGATCTTATTATCCAGGCAGTATTTTCTATGACCGCTGGACCACAGCAGATGGCAACGATTATGGCCGCAGCAGCTACAAGAAAACCAAGGTAAGGGTCAGCAAAGACAATATGAAACCCAAACCAACGGTAAGCCGCACCATTTCACGTGGTGGGTTTGGTTCGACCGTTTCGGCCAAATCAGGCTGGAGCAGCAGTCGCTCCTCAAGTGGCAGTAAGGGGTGGGGAGGCTAAGCTGTCAATCTCACATCACAACATCACTTTTTGAAAAGAAGCCAATCATTTCTCATCAAAAAGTAAAATACGATCTGATCGGCAAGCTCGCCTCCCGCGTAGTTAACAATGACAAGTTCATATCTCGTCAATTTGTTCCTTTTATTACAACCTGCACATCCTTGTTGCAGGTTTTTTTTGCCTTCAGCAAAGCAACGCGATGCCGTTTACTGTGATGACTCACCGCCATCTGAAGATTGCTCGCTTTCTTGTTGTTCAGTGTCCTGTTGCTCAGTCACCCGATCAATGATGGCTTGTAATTGACCTTCTACGGTATTCGGGAAGAAAGGATCGTGGTAAATCGGGTTATTCAAGAATGTGTCATCCGTCAGCGCTTCCAAGAAAGCGACCAGTGCCTCTTTCTCTTGCTGACTCAAGTTCATTCTAATTGGATTCCCCCCAGTTTGGCCGTTACTGGTTAAATCAGGGCTTAAGATACGATGGCGCTGTATACCACTGTTGTAAAACTCGACCACATCCATCAAGGTTTCAAACCGACCATCGTGCATATAAGGCGCACCAACACCAATGTTTCGTAATGATGGTGATTTGAAGAAACCATTTCCCGCTCCTTGATCGCTGCTGGTATCCGCGTCAAGGCCATTAACATGGGCTTGATCCATCGAGTGAGCACTGGTTTGATGGCAGGCAATACAGCCCAATGAATTGCTTTCAGGTCCGGGAAAGCCGGAGAATAGCTTTAGCCCTAACATTTCCTGCTCATTGAATACCGCTGCAAAATCTGGCTCATCCCATTCCCCAACTGTGAAAGCCTGATCATATTTGGACTCATAAGAAATCATGGTACGAATGAACTGGGCTAATGCTCTTGAAATCCGATCGCTGGTTATCGCCTCATCACCAAAAGCTTCTGTAAATAATTCAGGATAGAAGCTCGTTTCCGCCATTTTCACTTCAAGTTCGAACAAGTTCATTCCCATCTCAACCGAGTCTTGAATCGGCATCAAGACTTGCTCTTCCAAACTATCAGCTCGTTCATCCCAAAAGAACTTCCCATTACGGTAGTAAGCAGCATTACTCAGGCTCATGGAATGACGACCAGTTTTGCCACCGTCAAAGCCATCACTGAACGTTTTGGGGTCGGTAAAGCCATTCTCTTGGATATGACAAGAAGCACAAGAAACCGTGTTATTTGCCGACAAGCGAACATCGTAAAATATTACCCGGCCCAAGTTAGCCCCGGGATTAGTGACTTTATTACTAAACGGGGTATTGTCTTGCGAATCAACATTGCCAAACGGCGAAGTAATACGGGTGTAATGCTTCGGTTGTGCCGATAAATAAGCCTCGTAATCATGGCTCACCGATAGCTCAGGCAACGGCAAGCCATCAATGTCTAGTTTTGCCTCTGGCGGTGGCGAGGGTTCGTTACCTTGACCATCGCCCTCGCTGGATGGCGGTGTTACATCGGGTTGCTCATTTGCAGGAGCATCTCCCTCGGGTTGTGTATCCGCTGGCGCTTGAACAATTTCAGTCCCTTCTGACCCCACTGAACTTGCTTCTAACGAGCCAGTATCATCAGAGTTTTCACGACATGCCGAGACTGTCGCAATCAATGCAACAGCCAAAAAATAACGGGAGGTATTCATACAACACTCCAACCTAGCCTAATTAATTTTATTTTTACTGCCAGTTATTTGTGAGAATGGATAATCCATAACAACACTTAATTAAAAGCCTAATCAATGAAATTGTTCTTATTTCTGACAAGTGAGAAAAATTCAACATCAACAGAGTGTTAGAAATTAAAGTCAATAAAATTTAGATAAAATTACTACATAAATTAATTCAAAACGAACAAATAAATACATATGTTCAATTAGCTTTTCTCTCACAAATAGAGAGTTACCTGCACGGCATAGGTAATGATAAGTGGGTAAAAACGTTTGGAAGATTTTTGTAGAGTATCAGGGCACTTTAACCTGCAAAAACTTATCTATAGATGCCGTTCGAGATCAAATAAAACAGGCACAATATGGTAAGTCCACGCCTTTCAATACCTGTATGCTTTGCGTTCATTTTCAACAGGCATTAGAGCGCTTCGTGAATATCCAATACACTTCTACTTCAGCAATTGCAGGGCTAATTTTGTTAGTCAATTTGAATACCGAACAGCCTGAGCCAGAAACCATTTCCACCTACACACTGTGCTATGACGTGGGATTCCAGACCCCGGATGAACTCTACGATACATACAGCGGTGGATTTGATGCTATATCCCAAGAACTCGCAAAACGACAACTCAGTCATAGCGAGTTAATAGAATGCACCAGAGTGACTTCTGAAGCCTTGCTTGATAGGCAATCCTTACGGAAAGAGCGCGAGGTATAAGCCCAAGGACAACTCAAGCAATCACACCCCAAACAAGAACCAATAAATACCAGTCAGCAATTCATTAGGCTAACGTTTAGCTAAACCTAATTTTTATCAATTGATAATCATAAACTTATCCTCATCACTTGATGTTCCCCGTTCTTTTTTTGAAATTATTTCTATTTTTACCGAAATAATAAATTGACAGCAAAAAGCTTCGACCTTATATTTCCATGCATATCGAAACATACTACCCAATGAGGCAGTAACCATGAGTCCTGAATTCGTAACAATGTTCAAAGAAGCCGCTGGTATGTTCCTATTCCTAGCCGCAGAACTAACGGTGCTATTTTTAGTTATTAGCTACCTGGTCGGCGTGTTGCAGGAGTTCCTGACCCCCGAGAAAATCCAGTCAATCTTGAGTTCACGCAACGGTAAAGGCTATTTCATTGCAGCCCTGCTAGGTTCTATAACACCATTCTGTTCGTGTTCGACCATTCCTTTCTTGAAAGGTCTGCTCCGTGCCCGCGCTGGTTTTGGTCCGATGATGGTGTTCCTGTTTGCTAGCCCACTGCTCAATCCAGTGATCATTGGATTGTTTGTTGTCACTTTCGGGATCCAAGTGGCCGTGTTCTACTTCATGGTGGCGCTAGCGGTATCAGTAATTGCTGGCTATGTACTAGATAAACTGGGTTTCGAACGCTATGTCCGTGAAGGGGCCTACCAAATGGCAGATACCAGTTCGAGTTGTGGCAGCCGCAGTGGTGATAGCACAACACCAGAAGCAGCATCAGTGACTGCAACATCATGCTGCACAACAACGCCTGAACCGGCCCCTGTTGCCAGCTCATGCTGCGGAACCAAAGAAGAGGTTGAAGTGAAAATCAGTGGTTGTGGTGAAGCAGTGCTGACCGTGAAAGAAGCAAGCCGGTGGGTACGCATTTGGCATGCAACCTGGAAAGACTTTAAGCAAGTACTTCCTTACCTGATGTTAGGCATTCTAATTGGCTCTTTCATCTACGGCTTTATTCCGACTGATTTTATTGTCAAGTACGCTGGTGAAGGTATGTGGTATGCGATTCCAATAGCCGCCGTGATTGGTATTCCACTCTACATCCGTGCTGAAGCGGTGATCCCATTAAGTGCTGCACTAGTTAAGAAAGGCATGGCGATGGGTTCAGTGATGGCATTGATCATCGGTAGTGCGGGCGCAAGCCTAACCGAGGTTATCTTGCTGAAATCTATCTTCAAGAACCAGATGATCGCCGCCTTCCTCGCTGTGATTCTGGGTATGGCGATTGGCGCAGGTTACATGTATACGTACGTGTTTGGGTAAACGATATATCAGCTAAAACAACCCGCTTTTCAGAATCAAGAAAGACTCCAAGCCGGCCTCTTACGAGGTCGGCTTTTTTATTCGGGCGATCGAACCAATATTGTTATGTCGCAACTGGAAATACCTGTTGTCAAAATGGCAACTCGTGAGTCAGCCGGATCGGCGCTGGATCATGCTATGTCGTCGCCTTTGCTATCCTCCGTGACACGCTTGATGATCAACGTCGCGCCAAGGTACTTTCAATGCTCAACGGGATCACTTGTATTGTGCCGATGATTGCGCCAGTGATCGGTCACCTCGTCATGCTCAAGTTTCCATGGCCAAGTCTGTTCACCACCATGGCAGGCATGGGGGTATTGGTCTGTTTATCGTGTGGGAAAAGAGTGAAAACTGGGCATTGGATGAAGTTCTGGCAGAACAAGGGCTCACCCGCCATGTCGCCCTGACTATGGCGAGCTTCGAGCAATCTTTGTTCATGGTAGCCCAACCAGGACACCAGATGATCACCACCGCACCGGAATATTGCCAGCGTTATTGCCAGCAAATGCCCCCCGATTTGGTTGCGCTTCCTATCCCGCTAGACAAAGAACAGTTAGACACATTACTGATCCCATTTACGATGATTTGGCACAAACGCAATAGCCAAAATCCCAAAATCGCATGGCTCAAAGAGACCATAAGAACGTTATATAGTGCTAACTATTAGGATATCTTTCTATGATCCAAAACGGCTTGTTATTGAAAACGAACAACAATTAACGGTGAATGATATTACTTGTTTTTTTGTTTTTACTACAGCGACAATCCAAGTAATATATCTTAACGAGCAGGGCAACATTTAACATGGATATCCAAGAATAGATGAAAGATGATTCTGTTAGATCAAAGTTGGCTTTTTTGCGTTTAGCAGAAGAACTAGGCAACGTCTCTAAAGCATGTAAAATATACGGTTATAGCCGTGACAGTTATTACCGAATAAAAAAACTCTATGAGCAAGGTGGTGAGGCTGCTTTAGTTGAACAGGCTAGAGATAAACCTTTATTGCGTAACCAAGTCGCAAAAAGCATCCAGACTAAACTCATCGAGTTCACCTTCGAGCATCCAGAGTTAGGCCAAAAGAAAGTGTCTGAACAACTCACGGAACAAGGCTTCCCCATATCTCCCAACGGGGTTCGTTCAGTTTGGTTACGTTATGATCTTGAAACTAAAAAAAAGCGAATGATGGCATTGAAAGTGAAAGCGGATAGAGGGGAGTTCACCTTATCTATCAAGCAACTAGAGGCCCTTAACATTCAAGTAAATAGCTTGAAAAACGCATCCGGCCAACTTGAGACTAAAAGGCCGGGAGACCTCCTAGTACAAGATTGTATAAAGTTTGATTATTTTCCACAACTTGGCCCTGTTTATCTTCACCTTGCTATCGACAGCTATAGCCGTTTCACTTTTGCTAGCCTATCGTCAGACAACACTTCGAAAGCTGTTACTTTATTCCTCAAAGATCAAGTTCAACCTTATTTGTCAAAACACGGTATTAAAATAGCACGTATGCTGACCGATAGAGGGGCCGAATTTTTTTCTGCTGGAAGCAATAATGAATTTCAACATTATCTTGCTGACAATGATATCAATCACCTAAAGATAAAGGCCTATAACAGCTCAAAAATTAATGGCTTATGTTTTGAATATATGCAATACGTGTTAGCGCATTTTTGTACCCCCACCGCACGACAACACCGCATTGGCTCTCTTCAAGATCTTGCGCCAATCTTTGAACAGTGGCTAAAAGCAGACAATCACTCTCGTGAAGACACCAGCGCCTACTGTTTCGGAAAAACGCATTACGCAACACTCATTACATGTAATTAATGAAATAGAAATATTTAGGTGTTCGCAATAAACACCTAAATATTTTTTATTGAATTTGAGAATATTGCAAAAGGGTAGATAAATCTTGTTTCAACTTACGGTTATATTGCTTGTTGAGAATGGTATCTTCTATGTATTTCCATTCGTCGCTCAACAAACTCAGAGCTTGAGTTAACTGCCATGAATACTCATACTCCATCCCCTCTAACAACTCAACAGCTTGCAAACGTTCAGTACTCAGGTTCTGAACCCAATCAGGAGGAAATCGCATAACATTAATAGTCGAAGGTTGAAGCAAAGACAGTTCAATTGCTTTTTTTTGCTCAACTTCTGAAAGTCCAAATTCAACAAGCGCATTTCGAAACGAGCGAGTATCCTCAAATTTTTTATTATAAAAAGTTGAATAATCTCGTACTGAGTGACCTTGTACGCCTAATTCAAGCTCAACCTGTGGGCTCACTCTATAATATAAGGGGGAATATACGGTTAAATTGAATACATTTTGTAAGAAAAACAATAATAAGATACTAGACATCATCGCTATTGGTGGCGTAGTAATCCAACCTGTAGCTATCCGACCTAACACTTTCCAATCTAACTCTTGACCTCCCTTAAGTAAGCCTATTCCGATAATAGCACCCACTACAGCCTGTGAACTTGATACAGGAACGAGTGGAATAGTAGGTATTCCATTACTCGCAAGTAAGTACTCTAATCCTTCTGAAGCAAAAAGAAAAAGCACAACAGAATGTGCCATAACAACAATACCAGCAGTGATCGGAGTCAAAGGCATCATACTATTACCTACGGTAAGCATAACGCGTTTAGAGTAAGTAAAAATACCTATAGCTATGGCTAATGCGCCAATAAGAAATAACTGTTGAGCAGTACCTAACGTAACACTACCAAATGTTAAATCATCAAGTGATACGGCATTAACAAATACTCCCATCACATTAGCGATGTTGTTTGCCCCCAAACTATACGATCCAAATGCTCCCGCAAAAATTAGCGCAATTCTAGAGGTCCAATCTAACGTTAAAATGTGTGGTTTAATATTATTTAGTAACCACTTAGCTGTCCAATGGAGTATTACGGCAATAACGGCAGCGAGCAAAGGACACAATACCCAGGTAAAAAGAATGTTCATCAATATCTGAGTATCAGTATCAATACCGACAAAAAAGTTCCACCCAATAATCGCACCAACCACGGCCTGACCTGTTGAAACAGGAAGCTCAAATTTTGTCATGACCAAAACAGTCAATGCGGCCGATAAAGAGACAACAAACGCCCCCCCTAACGCATTGACTTCGCCAAGCTTACCTAGAGTATGCGCTGCACCTGAACCACTCAATGTTGCCCCAAGTATGACAAATATTGATGAAATAATGGCGGCAGTAGAAAAGCGCACCATACGGCTACCAACAGCAGTACCGAAAACATTAGCAGCATCATTAGCACCTAAAGTCCAGCCCAGAAATAGCCCACTAGATAAAAAAATTATAATAATTAAATCCATATTGTCTCCTATAACGAGCGTTTAATCGCAAATATAACCAGAGAATCCGCAATATCCTCGGCATGATTTGCAACATTATCGATACGCTCAATAAAGTAGCGAATATGTATTTTCTCAGCTAATTCCAGCGAAGATGAAAATAGCTTCTTCTTCATTTTAGTACTTAGCTTATCGGCTTCACTTTCAATAAAAATCACTTTGTGAACATGATCTCTGACCTGACTCTGGTCTCGCATAAACGCTCGACAGGCAGAAATTAAATGATCACAACTATCGGCGACTGTCTTCTGTAATTCGATAAAGTCAAAATGATATTCATTTGGTATCTTGGGACGCTCATTGATAAGGTTGAAGGCAGATGCTTGTTGAAGGTTAATCAAAACATCCACACCTTCAATCAGCTTTAGTAAATCACTACGTAGATCTGGCATGAGTGTTTTTTCATATAAAATACTCTCAATATCACGACGTAATTTATCAGCAGTAAGCTCAATATGACTAAGTTGATTAAAACGCATTTCAATTTGCTGCTCATCATCTTCATTCGGCGCTGTGCTGTTATTTAAATAAAGCTGTAAAATAATTTTAAATACTGTAGTGGAATCACCTAATAAATCGTAGAAGGCGTCAATATTGTTTTTTAATTGAAACGTGGTATTCATGAAACTGAGGATATTTTTGCTCATCAGCGTTCCTTATTGTGAATCTGCACTGCACCTAAAGCCAAGCAGTGTGTGGGTGGGAATAAGTCAGACTCACAGCCTGACTCATTTCAAGTAATACAATAAGTACTAAAAGAAGCCTGGAGATATCCCAATCCACACTAACCATGTCTGGCCAGCAACAATCATTAGTAGCCAAGTAAATATACTAGTCCACAAACCATAGCGCCAAGTCTCACCCATTGTATATTTATTCGTACCATATAAGAGAGCCGCAGGTTTTGAGTTAAACGGAAATGTCCAGCAAACATTAATACAAAGTGCAACGGGAAGAGCTAGGGACAAAATATCGTAATTCATTGCTTGAGCAATGCCGATTACAATAGGAATAAAGATTACAGTTCTCATTGTCTTACTTTGAAATATCCAATGAGAGGCAATAAAAATACCAGTAAGAATAGTGTAAAGGGAGAAGTAACTCATGTTCTCCATTCCCAGCGCATCCATCATATTAGAAATTGCAATCTCCATTATTTTTGTCTCGGTTAACCCAGCACCAATTGCATAGGCACCAGCTGAGAAAATTAAAAGATGCCAAGGAAGATCGACATCATTCCAAGTAATAAGCTTCGTTTGCGGGGCAAGCATAACAATTGAGCCAATCAAAGCTATCATTGTTGGGTGAATACCATGTACTTTATCCGTTGCCCAAAATGCAAGAACAGTTAGAAAGATGACCGCAGCCTTAATTTCATTCCAGCTAACTTTACCTAGCTGATCAAGAGCCTTTTGGATCGACTCCATGCCACCTTCAAGCTTTGGCTTTTGATCCTCTTTGCTAAGAGGAAAAATAAATTTCACACCAAGAATATAAGTAAAAATACCAAGTGCTACTGTGATAGGAAAACCCGCAAGCAGCCAATCAAAATAATATAAAGACGCCCCAGCCCCAACCATCATCCCAGCAGCAACAAGGTTTGCTCCTGAGCCGGTTAAAAAAGCATTACAACCAGCATTAATCATTAATCATTAATAGATTATGTAAGATAAGGTTTCGTGCAAAATTATTAGATTTGGTTCCAGTTGCACCATAAACCGCAGATACCACCATAAAGATAGGCATCAAAAGCGCTGCTTTTGCCGCTGTTGCATTAATAAAAGCACTCAGTATTAAGTTAACCGCAATAAAACTAAGGAATATAGAACCAGCATTTTTACCGTATTTTACAATAAATAGTAAAGCGACTCTCTCCGCAAGTTTGGTCTTTACAAGAGCAGAAGCTAAAATAAATGCTGCGATATTAAGCCAGATTATCTGATGCCCTAATACTGCAAGGGCGGCCTTCTGCGGTACAATTTCAAGTAATATGACACTGACAATCAAAGCAATTGATGTGAGGTAATTTGGAATAGATTCCGATACCCACAGTACAATACAGGCTACGAATAACCCCAGCATGTATTGAGCTTTTTGATCGAGTGACGCGAAGTTAAATATAAAACTAAATAAGAAAAAACTAACAACTGCGACAGGTAATCCCCATGTTTTCATCATCAGCCCCGCTTTGGTAGGCGGCCTTTCAACCACTTTACCCATTTTATATTGGGACATATCTAATGGATCTTTTTCTTCGATCGTTGTTCGGGGTGAGTCGATCAGGGTATCCTGCTGCGGTCGGTTCTCTTTTTCCCCTGGGGACCAAGTTTGTACTTTTTCCATATCGTTATCCTTTTGGTCTATTTATTTCTTATTGTTATTTCTCCCCAATAGAGTGACACCGTGGTGAATGGTTAAAATTGACACAAATCAATTTTAAAAAAATTAGACCCAACTAAAAATGACAACTTAGCCATCGATCACGAATCAAAACATCCGTCATAACCTTACAAATATAGCCAACCCCTATTTGGAAAGGGCTAACGATTCGTAACGCTGTATAATTCATTCATCACAAACAGAGAATGTCAGATTAAGTTGGGTTTTATATGATTAGCATCACGGTTTTCAAATAGAATTTGGCAGTAATGTAAAAAGGTACCGACAATTATTACGTAGAAGGAGTCACTTCATGAGTGAAAATATGGTTATAGGGGAAATATCAAAACCACGTTTTGAGTTTCGAACATTTGGCCAAAGTTTTGAGTCTGCCGCAAAACGCATGGCAAGACTCTCCGTCCCTGTACCAGAGAAGGTATGGGAGCGTACAAGCCAAGAAATCTATATTCTGTCACGAACAAATGATGTTAATAATACTAAGATCCGTGATGGAAAGATGGATATTAAAACTTATGTTCAAACAGTGGATGGCTTGGAACAATGGAATCCATTGATAAAAGGTGAATTCCCAATCCTTGCAGCTCAGTTAGAGAGTGAAGTTTTTCCGGCATTCAAAGTGGAAATGCCCTCTCTCTCTCAAGAGTCTTACACATTAGAAGAATTTCTCGCCATCATCAACGAGCAACCGGATCTTCAGGCCGTGACTGTCATCAAACACCGCTTTGGTTACATGGTCAACAATACTATTTGCGAAGTGGGAGAAGTGTTAGTCAATGGCGCACGGATAGATACGATTAATTCAGAATCAACTGAGATAGAAGACATTAAAAAAACAATAGCAGATCTCGGCCTTGAAGGTGTTGAAAACATTAATTATCTACAAGCCATTAAACGAGTTATTGGTATGATCAACAAACCTCTCGCAAACTAGGAGCAAAAATGATTGAGATCGAACGCAAGTTTTTGGTCAATGCCAACGACTTTATTCAGCAGGCCAAAACGCAATTACGCATAACTCAAGGGTATCTGTGCTCCGTCCCCGAACGGACTGTCCGAGTGAGAGTAAAAGGAAACAAAGGTTTCCTCACCGTAAAAGGAATCGGTAGCGAATCTGGGGCCAGTCGCTTTGAGTGGGAGAAAGAGATTCCAATTGATGAAGCACAATCACTGTTGAAATTATGCGAACCGGGTGTAATCGATAAAACACGTTACTTGGTTACCTATGGTAAGCACACTTATGAAGTAGATGAATTCTATGGGGAAAACCAAGGACTCATAGTTGCAGAAGTAGAATTAAGCTCAGAAGATGAATCTTTTGAGAGGCCACCATGGCTGGCACAAGAAGTTACGGGACAAAAACGGTACTATAATTCAATGCTAATGAAACAGCCTTATACATCATGGGCGTTAGAAAGCGCATAATGTACTTTCATATTTTAATATAATATTTAGCCTCTAATATTTAAAATATAAATATTAGAGGCTACCTCTTACGCCTTCCCAACCTAACCCGTTTTGATGATCAGCCCCAAAGTATATTTTTGGCAAAAATTACCGTAGGTATACCACTACCCTCTCACCGGCCAACATAATTGCTACTCGTCAATATACTCAACATGATATGCTAGACAACAATTAACAACGACAGCAACAAAACGCTGTTATTAATGACTTTTTGAGTATCCTTCATGTTTGAGTCGACGGTTCTTTTCGCGGCAACCCTTATCTTTCTTGGCTCTTTTGTTCAAACGGCAATTGGCTTTGGTTTAGCGATAGTCGCAGCACCATTACTGTTCCAACTTTCCCCCCAGTATGTCCCAGCACCTATCTGTTTGGTTGCGCTTGTTATTTCATTGATAAATGCATTCAAGCTACGAAGCAATGTTTCAATTGGCGGCTTGAAATCAGCGATTATTGGCCGTGTTCCTGGTTCACTCCTTGGTGGCTACTTATTAACCGTGGTCTCTGGTGCAACGCTTTCTTTGTGGCTGGGCGCCATGGTACTCATAGCTGTAGGTATCAGTGCCTTACCCTACCGATTGAAACCAACGCCAAGACGAATGCTTGTTGCCGGATTTTTGTCAGGCGTGATGGGAACTAGCTCTTCCATTGGCGGCCCACCAATGGCACTTCTGATGCAGCATGAAGAAGCAGCCAAACTGCGCGGCAACTTGTCGGCGTTCTTTGTGATCACCTCAATCATGTCACTGGTGATACTGTATTTCTATGGCCACTTCACCATAGAGCACATTCAGATCACCTTGCCATTGCTACCAGCAGCTATCTTAGGGTATTGGCTGGCGAACAAGGTTGTCGGCAACTTGTCCCAAAGCGTAGTGAGGATATTTGCTTTGCTGCTTTGTCTTGCCAGCGGCTTAACCGCTATCTATCAGGGGCTTTCCGGCTTTTAACGTTCAACTATCTTCTTCGATAGACCCTAGTAGAGTACCAATTCGGCGAGGTTCTGCTCCTCGCCGAAAGTTTGGATATCTTCTCCTTCCGTTTTAATCTCGGCGATGATCGTCAAAGCCGTATCTCGCTTCACATTGATGATGGTTTCCACCTCCAGTACAGACACGCCAAACCGAGTGGCTACCAGCAAATCTATTACTTTCTTTTTCGTATCGATAAACCGTTACTAACCCTAGACTGCTAAACAATAATTCAGAGATTAAAACTCTACAAAAAATCACTTAGCACGTAGCGCTTAAGGTGATAATCTAGCGCCGATTTGTAGTATCACATGTAGGCTGTTTGAAATTAAAATGAAAAAGATATTATTGGCAGGTTTTGTCAGCCTGTTGCTAGTCGGCTGTGTGACACCAAGCGAAGAGCTTATTCCGCAAGCCAACCAAGTCCGCGTGTTAACCACCAGCTTACTCAACCTAGAAAAATGCAACTGGGTGGGTGAAGTCACCGGAAATGAAGGGCACTGGTATTCCTATCTTTTTTACAGCAATGATGCACTGATTCAAGGCGCGGTCAACGAGCTGAAAAACAACGCTCATCAAATCGGAGCCGATACCGTAGTAACGATGAGCCCGCACAACTTCACGACCTCGGTTACCTTGCTCGGCACCGCTTACGACTGCCGATAGGTATTTATTATCAATCAGTTTATCGTGGAAGTTAATATATAAAAGCAATGCGTATCCTTTTCCACCACCTAAAACCGTTGGAATACATTTCACTCTGCAAAACGAACCTTCTGTAAAGTCATGATTTTGCATCAATAAAGTTTTGGTATACAGTAGCAGGCATGCAAGCACTTTACTGTCCGAAAGGACTGCTTTCGCTTTCTTCGACTTGCCCTTAGTAACGAGCAGCCTATGCCTTCAACATCCCAGCGCCGAACAGAAATCCTCGAGTTTATCCAGCAGCATGGCAAGGGAGAGGTGACCTATTTCACCGAGCGCTATGAAGTGTCGGCCGTTACCATCCGCAACGATCTCAATTACCTCGAGAAGAAAGGTTGTGTCACCCGCTGCTACGGCGGTGCGACGCTCAACAACCAGTTCACCTTCGACCGACCGCTCAATGACAAGAAGCAGCTTCACCGCGAAATCAAATCGCTATTAGGCAAAAGGGCTGCACAGCTTATCGAAGACGGCGATACCATCATCATTGATTCCGGCTCGACCACTGAACAGGTAGCCCTCAACCTCCAGGGAAAAAAGAACCTGATCGTGATGACAAATGGTATCAACGTCGCTTATCAGCTGGCGAACCAACCCGATATTGAAGTTATGGTTTCCGGCGGCCAAATGCGGGAAAATTCCTATTCCCTGCATGGCGGTTGCGGAGAGAGCCTGCTAAATCACTACCGCTTCAATAAATTGTTTCTTGGCGTCGATGGATTCGACAAGCAGGCCGGGATCACGACGCCTCATTCAGGTGAAGCGGCCATCAACCGCAACATGATCAACGTTGCCCAACAAGTTATCGCCGTGACAGACTCATCCAAATTTGATCGGCAAAGCTACTGCCTTATTGCCAAAGCAGAAGACATTGATGTGCTCGTCACCGACAGCGGTATCCCAGATGAGTATGTCGAACAACTCACCCAATTGGGGGTCGAAATCATTATCGTCGACTAGCCTCTTGTCTATCCCCTTTGCCCCTCATTGTGTTTATACCTTGAGCTCATCTTTTTGAGCGGAAAGTCAAACTTGTGATCTCAAGCAGGTTTCAATCCGAAATAACATCACCTGCATGCATGTTAATCCAGCTTTCATTCCCTTACTGAATAAACCGCAAGAATAAAGGGATTCTTTGTATATATTCCCACCACATCGAAATGACAACCTTTCGTTTTGGATTAAACGAAAGGTTTTCCGCTTAAAAAACCTTCACTTTGCCATTGTGATCACCCTTCGATTTTTTCTTTCAAACCAGTGCTTCAATAAGAATCAAAAGGGAATGAAACACTTTTAGCTGAAAAGCGAAAAAGAATGAAAGGTTGTTGGGGGTGTTATGACAAGTGCCGAGCGCAGACAAAAAATCTTGATGCATATCCGCCAAAACGGGGCGGGAAAAGTAGATGATTTTGTTGAAACATTCAACGTTTCTGCCGTTACTATCCGTCACGATCTCAACCTGCTGGAGAAAGAAGGTTGCGTCTTCCGCTGTTATGGCGGCGCGACCTTAAACCCTAACTTTGCGTTCGACCAACCCCTACATCGCAAAGGCCAAATCAACCGCGACCAAAAAAATTGCATCGCCAAAATGGCCGCAGCATTGGTCAAAGATGGCGAGGCCATTATTCTCGACTCTGGCACCACCATCGCCAAAATGCCGCAATACCTCACTAAGCAGCAACAGCTGGTCGTGATGACTAATGCGCTCAATACCGCTTATCAACTGAGCGGGTACGACAACATCGACCTGCATGTGGTGGGTGGCAACCTGCGCCGCTCTTCCTGCTCGTTGACCGGTCACCAGGGCGAAACACAGGTGCGTGCCTACCTGTTCGATAAACTCTTTCTCGGCGTCGATGGCTTCGACTTAGAAGCAGGAGTCACCACGCCAGATCAACATGAAGCCCAAATCAACCGGGCGATGTGCGACGTGTCGCGCCAAATCATTGCAGTCACCGACTCCAGTAAGTTTGGCCGCAAGAGCTTTTGCATGATCCGCGCCGCCTCGCAAATAGACACCCTTATCACTGACAGCCAGATCCCCGAAGAGACGCTCTCTGCCCTCAAGGCGCTCGGTGTTGAAGTGATGATTGCTGATAATACAGATTGCTAGGACTCAAGATGAAACCACTACTCGACATGATCTCAGCACACAAACAAGGGCAGCCTATTGGCGTTTACTCCGTGTGCTCAGCGCACCCACTGGTACTTGAAGCAGCATTATGTCAAGCCAAACAAGATAACCAATTGGTGCTGATTGAGGCGACCTCCAACCAGGTCAACCAATACGGTGGCTACACCGGGATGACGCCGAGTGATTTTGCCGAGCGGGTCTTTGATCTCGCCGACAGCATTGACTTTCCTCATGACAACATCGTACTTGGCGGTGACCATCTAGGCCCAAACTGCTGGCAGTCACTAGCTGCCAGTGAGGCAATGGCGAGATCAGAAGTGCTGATCGCCGATTATGTCAAAGCCGGTTTCAAGAAAATCCACCTCGATTGTTCGATGCCTTGTGCCGATGACACCTTACCGTTGAGTGAGCTGACTATGGCCAAACGTGCCGCCAAGCTGTGCGAAGTCGCTGAAAAAAGTTGGAATGAATGCGGTGGTGAAGTCCCAGTCTATGTGATTGGAACCGAAGTACCGACACCGGGCGGCGCATTGGAATCACTCGACGGCTTGGCCGTTACCCAACCAGAACAAGCGCTGGACACTCTCAATGCGCACCATCAAGCCTTTTCCGATATCGGCCTTGGCTATGTCTGGCCACGAGTGATTGGTTTGGTGGTACAACCCGGTGTCGAGTTTGACCACCACTCGGTTCACCACTACCAGCGCGAGCTTGCCAAACCACTGAGCAAGATGATTGAAAGCCAGCCGCACTTGGTTTTCGAAGCCCACTCGACCGATTACCAGACCCCGGACACATTCACCCAATTGGTTGAGGATCACTTTGCCATTCTCAAAGTCGGCCCTGCCCTGACGTTTGCCCTGCGCGAAGCACTGTTTGCACTCGACCGTGCCGAACTGGAATGGCTGGGCCCGCAACAAGCCGCCCAATTACGCAGCACCATTGAGCAAGTGATGCACGAAGAACCCGATTACTGGCGCCAGCATTACCACAGCCGCGGCCACCAGCAATATCTCGACTGTACCTACAGCCTGAGTGACCGCATTCGCTACTACTGGAGCCACGCCGACGTACAACAGGCACAGCAGAAACTGTTTGAAAATCTAGCCCAGAACCCTATCCCCCTGACGATTCTCAGCCAGTACTTGCCGAACCAAGCAAAAGCTATTTCACAACAGCTCCTGAGCCATTCGCCAAGGGATATAGCGATCCACAAGGTGATGGAAGTCACTGATATCTATGCGCGTGCCTGTTTCTCCAATTCCGCTTTAATTAAGGAGCACATCTAATGACTACGTTCTTGGGCTATAACAGCCAATGGCTGACCGAGCACAACGGTATTCACACCGCCAAGGAAATCAGCCACCAGTATGCGCTGTGGCGCAATCTGGCCCAGATCCTCGACAATCAGGCCATTCATTGGCAAGCATTTCTACAGCCGCTGCTGGCGGATCCCACGCTGCGTATTATCCTAACCGGCGCAGGAACATCGGCCTTTGTCGGTGATGCAGCAGCCCCGTTTATCCAAACGGCCAACCGCTTTAATGTCGCGTCTATCCCCACCACGGATCTGGTTTCTAACCCAGCGGAATACCTAGACCCAAACAGCAAGACCCTCGTGGTGTCATTTGCCCGCTCGGGCAACAGTCCTGAGAGTGTCGCTGCTGTCGAGTTGGTCGACCAGCTTGTCGAGAACAGCTACCACCTCTTTCTAACCTGCAACCCAGACGGCAAGCTGTCTCGTCATGCCAACAGCCATGACAATGCCTACTGCCTGCATATGCCGGATGGCTCGAATGACCAGAGCTTTGCCATGACCTCCAGCTTCAGCTGCATGTTGATGTCGGCTATCTCCATCTTCGGCAGTGAAAGTCCCGAGCAGCGCAATGCCAACATCGCCAAGGTCGCCACCCTGTGTGAAGGCAAAATCAACGAATGGCAGGACACAGTCAAAACACTGGCAGCCCAGCCTTACCAACGCTTAATCACCCTTGGTAGTGGCGGATTAGCAGGTGTTGCCCGTGAAGCCTCACTTAAATCGCTTGAACTGAGCGCAGGCAAAGTAATGACTGCCTTCGACTCGTCACTGGGCTTTCGCCATGGGCCGAAATTCACCATCAACGAGCAGGCCGTGGTGATCCAATACCTGTCGAATAACCCGTATACCCGCCAATACGATCTGGATCTCTATAACGAAATCCAGAATGACAACCAAGTTGGGATCCACATTGCCCTCACCGGCAGTCGCTGCGATGGCGAGCTCGTATTCGATCTTGGGCAACCTGAACTTCCTGACAGCTGGCTTTGCTTCCCCTACATCGTGTTCAGCCAGATGTTAGCGTTTGAAAAATCTCTCCAGCTAGGTCTTGGGCCAGATAACCCATGCCCGACCGGAGAGGTAAACCGAGTCGTACAGGGCGTCACTATTCACCCGTACTCACTGTAATCCAATAGCGATAAACAGAAAAACAAAGGAATGAACTATGCCAAATATCGTACTAAGCCGAATTGATGAGCGTCTTGTCCATGGCCAAGTTGGAGTGCAATGGGTCGGATTTGCCGATGCCAATATCATTGTGGTGGTCAACGATGAAGTTGCCAGCGACACCATCCAGCAGAACCTGATGGAAATGGTGTTAGCCGATGGCATAGCCATCCGTTTCTGGACCGTGCAAAAGACCATCGACACCATCCACAAAGCCGCAGATCGCCAGCGCATCCTACTGGTCTGCAAGACACCAAAAGAATTCCGCATGCTGGTTGAAGGCGGTGTACCCGTGAACAACATCAACGTCGGCAACATGCATTACGTGGAAGGAAAGAACCACATTGCCAAGACTGTCTCGGTTGATGCCGATGACATCGAGGAATTCAACAAACTAAAAGCACTGGGTGTGAACTGCATCGTTCAGGGAGTACCCACCGAAAGTGCAACAGACCTCTTTACCCTACTCTAATTCATAAGGACAACCGTTATGGAAATAGGATTTTTACAAGCATTGATGCTTGGCATCCTTGCCTTTCTAGCCGGGTTAGATCTCTTCAATGGTCTTACCCACTTCCACCGCCCGGTGGTACTCGGCCCGCTGGTCGGCCTGATCCTCGGGGATCTGCAAACCGGTATTCTGGTCGGTGGTACGCTAGAGCTGATTTGGATGGGCCTAGCCCCTCTTGCTGGTGCACAGCCACCAAACGTTATTATCGGTACCATCGTCGGTACGGCTTTTGCCATCACCACACGGGTCGAACCCAATGTCGCAGTCGGTGTTGCGGTACCTTTTGCGGTCGCAGTTCAGATGGGGATCACCCTACTGTTCTCGGCAATGTCGGCAGTGATGTCCAAGTGTGACGAATATGCCCAAAATGCCGATACCGACGGTATTGAACGCGTGAACTATTTTGCCCTTGCCGTACTGGGCACCTTCTACTTCCTCTGCGCCTTCCTACCGGTTTTCCTTGGCGCAGAACACGCCGGCAATATCGTAGAGGCACTGCCTAAAACCCTAATTGACGGATTGGGTGTGGCAGGGGGCATCATGCCAGCGATCGGTTTTGCCGTCTTGATGAAAATCATGATGAAGAACGCCTACATCCCTTACTTCATTCTTGGCTTTGTTGCTGCCGCATGGATAGAACTCCCGATCTTGGCAATCGCCTGCGCCGCAACCGCGATGGCCATCATCGACTACATGCGCAAGTCAGAACCAACGCCTGTAACGACCACACCGACAGTAGAGGACTACGAAGATGGTATCTAATGTAAGCGACGAATTGAACGTACGTCCTACCAACACTGACGTGCAACCAGCCCCGGGGGTCGCCCCGGATGAATATGAAAATAAGGAAGTGGGTGCAGAGCTCACCAGAGCTGACATCAACCGCATGGCATGGCGTTCGCTGTTACTGCAAGCCTCGTTCAACTTCGAGCGTATGCAGGCATCAGGCTGGCTATATGGCCTACTGCCCGGGCTAAAGAAAATCCATACCAACAAGGCTGATCTCTCCAAAGCCATGCAAGGTCATATGGGGTTTTTCAACACCCACCCGTTCTTGGTGACCTTCGTTATGGGGATCATCCTGGCAATGGAGCGCTCCAAGCAAAACATCAGCAGTATCCAGAGCACCAAGATTGCGGTCGGTGCGCCGATGGGCGGGATTGGCGATGCCATGTTCTGGCTCACCCTGCTGCCTATCTGTGGCGGTATCGGTGCCGATCTTGCCCTGCAAGGCTCCATCATGGGTGCAATCTTCTTCATGGTGATGTTTAACACGGTTCACTTTGGTTTGCGCTTCGGCTTGGCCCACTACGCCTACAAGATGGGTGTCGCGGCTATCCCGACGATCAAGGCCAACACCAAGAAGGTCGGTCACGCCGCCTCCATGGTCGGTATGACCGTTATCGGTGCCTTGGTCGCGACTTATGTCCGCCTCTCTACCACCGCTGAAATCACCGCCGGTGATGCCGTGGTCAAACTGCAGGCTGATGTGATCGACAAGCTGATGCCCGCCTTCCTGCCGCTGCTTTACACCTTGGCGATGTACACCTTGGTGAAACGTGGCTGGAGCCCGCTTCGCCTTATCGGCATCACCGTCGTTGTCGGTGTCGCAGGCCGCATGCTGGGTATCCTATAGAGCCAATAGCAGTCGCCCTACGCTAATAACAACAGCTGTAAACGAAACAGATAAACAGCAACTTGTAATAAAAACAATAAGGGTCGGGACTGGCCGGCCCTTCAAGTAGGAACAACAACATGATCGCAGTCATTCTTTCAGGCCACGGTGGCTTTGCCTCTGGCATCGGGCAAGCCATTGAACAAATCATTGGCACCCAAACGCAATTCAAGGCGATTGATTTCCCAGTGGAGAGCACCACCGCCCAGCTCGATAAAACCATGCGCGCCGCGGTCCAAGAGCTCGATTCTGGCGAAGGCATTGTCTTTCTTACCGACCTGCTAGGCGGCACACCGTTTCGTACCGCATCGCTGATCAGCCAAGAGCGGGACGATATCCAAGTGGTCACTGGCACCAACTTACAAATGGCAGCGGAAATGCTGCTAGAACGTGATGAACTAACCCTTAACGAATTCCGTGATCAAGCCTTGATCTGTGGCCACCGCGGGATCACCAGCCTTGCTGATGAAATGGCAAGCAAAGCGCCACAACAACAGGAAGCCGTTGAAGATGGGATCTAATCTCCGCCATTACCGCGCCGCCAGAGTCCTCGCGGACACGCAGTGGCTGGACGATGGCGTGGTCAGTGTCGACAACCAAGGCACTATCGTCGCCATTGCGCCTTTCTCGTCCTTTTCGGCCAATTCGCTAGGGTCAACAGAACGCCACAGCGAAGTAACCGATTTAGGTGAGCAGTATCTGTTACCCGGCCTCATCGACAGCCATGTCCATGGCGCGGTGGGCTGCGATGTGATGGACGCAAGCCATGAAAGCCTCAATGCTATGTCGGTCTTTTTCGCCAGCCTTGGCGTCACTGGTTTTGTCGCCACCACAGTCACCGGCCCGGTTAAAGCGATTCAGGCGGCACTGGCCCAAGTCGGCAAAAGCCGCCAGCACGGTGTTGAAGGTGCCGAACTACTCGGTGCATACCTTGAAGGCCCGTATTTTACCGAGAAAAATCGCGGTGCCCACCCAACCGAGTGGTTCCGCGAACTGGATGTCGATGAGCTGGACAGCTGGATTTCCTATGCTGACAACCAACTGCTGACCGTCGCCCTTGCGCCGGAAAAAGCCGGGGCGATTAAGGCCATCAAATACCTGCATTCTCAAGGTATCAAGGTGATGCTAGGCCATAGCGATGCCAGCTTTGATCAGGTTCAACAAGCCTTGGATGCCGGCGCCAATGGCATTGTCCATTGCTACAACGGCATGCGCGGCCTTCACCACCGAGATCCCGGCGTTGTCGGAGCGGGGCTGTGCCATCCCCACAGCTATGTCGAGATGATCGCCGACGGTCACCATGTTCACCCGACCGCAATTGATATTGCCCATCGCTGCTGTGGCGAACGCTTGACGCTGATCACCGATGCCATGCGCGCGACCAATATGCCAGACGGTCAGTACCAATTAGGCGAGTACTTGGTCAACGTCAACGACGGTATTGCCACCACTGACAACGGTGGATTGGCAGGCAGCACCTTAACCCTGCCCAAAGCGGTGTTCCACCTTATGCAATGGCTAAACCTGCCACTGGAACAAGCTTGGCTACGGGCCTCACTGACCCCCGCACAATCACTGGGTCTCGACAGCCGCTACGGCAGTCTGGAGATCGGCAAGCAGGCCTCTATGGTCGCGCTGCACCCTAACCAAACCATTTCTAACACTTGGGTTAACGGCAACCTCGTATTTGACGCTGACCATGTTTGTAGCCAGGAGGCTGTATGTATCTAATTTCTTCCCGTGAAATGCTCAAGCGCGCACAAGTCGGTGGCTATGCTGTTCCTGCATTCAATATCCATAACCTTGAAACCGTTCAAGTCATCGTTGAAACCGCCTCTGAGATGGGCTCCCCTGTGATACTGGCAGGTACGCCGGGCACCTACCAATATGCTGGCACCGATTACTTGGTCAGCATCTGCAAAGAAGCGGCTTACAAGCATCAAATACCTTTGGTACTGCATCTTGATCACCACGAAGAATTGTCGGACATTCGCACCAAGGTAGAACAAGGCATCCGCTCGGTGATGATTGACGGTTCCCATTATGCCTTCGACAAGAACATCGACATCGTGCGCAGTGTAGTCCAGCACTGTAACCGCTTCGATGCCAGTGTCGAAGCCGAGCTCGGCCGCCTTGGCGGACAGGAAGATGATTTAATTGTCGACAGTGCCGATGCCCTGCTTACCGACCCGTCATCCGCTGCCGAGTTTGTTCGCAGCACGGGTATCGACTCACTCGCCGTCGCCATTGGTACCGCTCACGGCATGTACAAATCCGAGCCGCGCCTAGACTTCGAACGCTTAGCTAAGATCCGCGAAGTCGTCGATATCCCATTGGTGCTGCACGGCGCATCGGGCGTTCCGGATGAAATGGTCCGCCGCTGCATCGAGCTTGGGGTGTGCAAAGTCAACGTTGCTACTGAATTGAAGATCGCCTTCTCTGACGCCGTTAAGAGGCACTTCGCCGAGTACCCAGATGCCAACGACCCACGCAAATACATCGTTCCCGGCAAAGAAGCGATGAAGCAAGTGGTCATCGACAAGATCCGCATGTGCGGCAGTGAAGGCAGGATTTAAGATTTAGCCTCTAATAGCTCTTCAAATATAACCATCAAAAGTGCCAGCCATATGCATCAAAGATTGGGGACTAACCTTTATTGCAAGTGATCCCCAGTTTTTTGATCCGGCTACGTAAGGTATGCGGGTTAATATCGAGGATCTCGGCTGCCCCATTAACGCCTTGGATCTTGCCATCAGTTAACGCTAATACCTTGCGGATATGGTCACCATTAATCTCATTAAGGGTCGGGATCACCGTCTGTAGAGGATCATCCTTGATACGTTTGGCCAGTGGATCGTTGTGGATAGCAAAGGTAACTAATTTTCCACGGGCACTTATTACCGAGCGCTCAATCACATTCACCAGCTCGCGGATATTGCCAGGCCAATGGTAATTTTGTAACTTTTCTATCTCGCCCTCAGCGATACCATTAAATGGCAGTTGGAATTTTTCTCTGCACTGACTGATGAAGTACTCAGCAAATAACGGGATGTCCTCAAGCCTGTCGCGAAGCGGCGGGATTGGGATTGGGAACAGGCATAAGCGATAGTAAAGATCGGCACGGAACTGTTTTTTTGCAACCATATCTTCAAGAGAGCGGTTGGTCGCCGCTATCACCCGCACGTTAAGCTTAATCACCCCTCGACCACCGATCCGTTCAATCTCACCATTTTGTAGCACCCTAAGTAGGCGTACTTGTGCAGCTTTTGATAACTCGCCCACCTCATCTAAAAAAATGGTGCCGTAATTGGCGCGCTCAAAGCGCCCTATCCGTTTGTCGGTGGCGCCGGTAAACGCACCTTTTTCATGGCCAAACAGCTCACTATCGATAAGGCTGTCGGGGATAGCACCACAGTTAACACGGATAAATGCCTGTTTATTGCGTCGTGAACTAGACTGAATTGCATTGGCTATCACATCTTTACCCACCCCAGTTTCACCGGTGATAAGCACGGGGGCATCGGTTTGGCAGACCTCCTCGATCATCTTAACAACCTGCTTTAGCCCACTGTTACAGCCGATTAGGTCGTGAGGGTTAAACTGCTGAAATCGTTCCATTAGCTTGAGGTTCTCATCCTTCAGCTGGGCGTGCATTGCTTTGATTTTTTGATGCTTGAGACTGTTTGATACCGCAACGCCAAAGAGTGAATCGAGTGAGAGGAACAGGGCTGCATCAGCCTCGGTATAGCGATGCTGACCACGAGCGAGCAATACGACATCACAGATCCGCTCGGTGCCTATCCTCACCCGTGAGATCATATGAGAATAGGTGTGCTCACCGTAGAGGCTACTTAGCGCCTCCTCGACGCACCGACTGATAAGATCGTCAGCCACATCGTTAACAATCTTGATATCAGTGGCGTATTCCCAACGAGGAATGTGCCGCGAAGGCTCTTCTATCGGGATAATGAATTGACATATATGGGCGTTATTATGATCGGCTGTAGCGATGATCTTGAGCGAGCATAAGGCCTCATCCCAGAGGTGAACCGATAGTACATCCCCCGGCATCACCTGATTGAGGAAATATAAGCAACGCTGTAGGCCCACTTCAAGGTTTAAGGTGCCAGTTAATGCTTCAATGGCTTGCCGATAAAAAAGGTTCTGAACCATGAAACGCTCTAAGTTGATAATCTTTAGTTCGCTAGTGTAGCTAGCCAGTAGGATATTTCATTATGACATTTCACATTGCTAGGAAATATCACCGTGTACTGCGCATTTTTATGAAAATTCTTTGACTGCTATCACTGAATATCACCATTTAAAATTGGCACAAATTTTGCCATCTAAGAAACAACCGGAAATAGAAATTAACCAAAAAATTCTTAGGTGTCAGTATGTTAAAAATTAAAAAAATAGCGGCAGATAAGCAGTTTAAGATCATTCTCTATGGTCTCGTGCAAACTATCCGTCTGCTTTGTAAAACCGACCGTAAATTCAGAGAGCTTGTTGCCTTAAAAAACTTTAGTGTCTGTATATGTATTCGTACCTCTGAAACCGGACGTACATTATATTTCGAGCACGGCAAGCTGCATTCAAAGGGACGGTGTGATCAATCGGCTGATATCCAGATGATCTACGAGACCGCAGAAGATGCAATAAAGGTGATGTCACCTTGGCGTAACTATCAAGAGGTCATCGATATTCTGAAGAACTTTAAGATGGATGCGGTCGGCGATGAAGTTCAGGTGATTCACTTTACCCGTATCCTTAGCGCAATCTTTGATAATCAGGTTAAATTTGGGACGCCAATGGCTGATGGCACAACACGGATGACCAACAATACCAACGGTGGCCCAGTGTTTGTGTATGTCAAAGACGGTAAGATTGTACGTATCACCCCGATAGATCTTGATGACAGTGATCCAGAACCTTGGATGATCAAAGCTCGCGGTCAAGAGTTAAAACCCTCGAAAAAGGTCACAGTAAGCCCTCATACACAGGGGATCAAATCAACTATCTATTCAAAGGACCGTATTCTAACGCCATTAAAGCGGGTGGACTTTGATCCCAACGGTGAGCGTAATCCCGAAAACCGCGGGACCTCCGGTTATGAGCCGATCTCCTGGGAAGAAGCCACTGACATCGTAGCGAAAGAGATCGCTCGCGTGAAAACTGATTATGGCCCGGGTGCTATCATGAATGGCGGTGGTTCACACCATAACTGGGGTAATTTAGGCTACGGACTCTCTACCCGTAGACGCTTCTTTAATAGTATCGGGGCATCATATGTAGTGCACAACCCAGACAGCTGGGAAGGTTTTTACTGGGGGGCAATGCACCATTGGGGAAACTCATTACGTCTGGGGGCTCCGGACACCTATTCGACCGTTGAGGACGCACTCAAGCACAGTGAGATGATCATATTTTGGTCAAGCGATCCTGAGGCGACCGGTGGGGTGTATGGTGCGATGGAAGGCACCCAGCGTCGGCTGTGGGCCAAACAGCTAGGTATAGAGTTTGTGCATATCGACCCCTTCTTTAACCATACCGCCGGTCTGCTTGGTGGGAAATGGTTCGGTACCAAGCCAGGAACGAGTAACGCGATGGCGTTGGCGATTGCCTATGTGTGGATGAAAGAGGGCCTGTATGACAAGGATTTTGTCGCTGATAAGACCGAGGGCTTTGCCGAGTGGTGTGAGTATGTGCTCGGAAACGAGGATGGGATAGCAAAAACACCTGAGTGGCAGGAGGAGGAAACGGGGATCCCTGCCCATGATATTCGTGCGCTAGCCAGGCGCTGGGGCAGCAAGCGCACCTACCTTGCTGCTGGTGGCATCCAAGGCTTTGGCTCGGCTTGCCGGAGTGCGACTGGGGTTGAGTGGGCACGTTCTATGGTATGTCTGATGGCGATGCAGGGGATAGGTAAACCCGGGGTAAATATGGGGAACCTACAGCAGGGCGCCCCGGTGGATACCCGCTTCTTTTTTCCCGGTTACTCTGAAGGTGGCTTCTCGGGGGACTATGAGGGTACTGGTGTCGGCGTGAACATGTATCAGCGGATGCCACACCTTATCACTATGAATACGGTAAAGCAGAAAGTGCCGCGGCTGAATATCCCAGAAGCAATCCTTGAGGGGAAGGCCGTGGGATATCCGACCGATACCACGTCAATAGAGGGGCAATTTGGAACCTTTAGATACCCAGCGCCAGGGTATGCCCCCATTAAAATGTACTATAAGTACGGCGGCTCACACTTCGGTACCATGACCGACACCAACCGTTATGCCCATATGTACCGCAGCTCGAATCTGGATATTGTGGTCAACCAGTCTATCTGGATGGAGGGCGAGGCGAAGTTTGCTGACATTATCTTGCCAGCCTGTACCAATTTTGAGCGCTGGGATATCGGCGAGTTTGCCAACTGTGGCGGCTATATCCATCACTGCTATACCCAATGTAATCACCGCGTGATCACCTTGCAGCACAAGTGCATTGAGCCGCTAGGCGAGTCAAAATCAGATTATGAAATCTTCCGGATGATCGCGACCAAGCTAGGTCTTGGTGCCTACTACTCAGAAGGCTCGTCTGATATCGAGTGGGTTCATCGGTTGTTTAATGGTACCGATCTTCCAGATAGGATTTCATGGAAGGCGTTCTTAAAGAAGGGCTATTACGTCGTGCCGCCACCAAAAGAGGAGGACAGGGATCCGGTCTCGTGGAACTGGTACTACGAGGGGCGCAGGAAGGATGTGCCTGAGATGAACCCCCTGCCGAGTGATTACAAAGACAGCTTCAAGCGTGGTTTGCAGACTCAGAGCGGTAAGATTGAGTTCGTGTGTAACAGCCTTAAGCGCTTTGCTCACGACGATCCTGAGCGACCGTTAATGACCAAATACATCCCATCTTGGGAGGGGCCGCACTCGGGGGAGTTGTATCAAAAATATCCGTTGCAGATGATCTCACCCCATAGCCGTTACAGCTTCCACACGATGATGGATGGCAAAGACTCGCATATCAACGATATCGAGGATCACCGCGTTGATATTGATGGTCATTACTACTGGGTGATACGGATCAATAAAAAAGACGCTATGGCGCGAGGTATTACCCATAACCAAGTGGTTGAGGTGTTTAATGATCGCGGCTCAGTACTGTGTGCTGCCCAACTGACCCAGCGACTGCCTGAGGGCACAGTCCATTCGTATGAATCATCCGCGCGGTATGAGCCTATCGGTGAGCCGGGCAAGTCGCCCGATAGAGGAGGCTCAGTTAATGTGTTGACACCAAGCCGTCCAATAATCAAGAAATCACACTCTACGGCATGTAACTCATGCTTGGTTAACATCCGCGTTTGGCAGGGAGAAGTATAATGCGCAAATGGAATCTAATTGTCGATGTATCGCGCTGTGAGAACTGCAATAATTGTTTCTTGGCAGATAAGGATGAGTATTGTGGCAATCGCTTCCCCGGCTATACCGAAGAGCAGCCTCGTCATGGCCACCGCTGGATCGATATCAAAAAGCGCGAGCGGGGTAGTGGCTCGTTAATCGATGTAGCTTACCTCCCTACCATGTGTAACCAGTGTCAGGATGCACCTTGCGTTAACGCGGCCAAAGACGGGGAGATCTATCGTCGTGATGACGGCATTGTGATTATTGACCCAATGAAAGCCAAGGGCCACAAGCGTCTAGTGAAAAGCTGCCCATATGGCCACATCTGGTGGAACGAGGAGTTACAGTTACCGCAGAAATGGTTCTTTGACGCGCACCTTCTGGACCAAGGCTGGAAAGTGCCGCGTTGTGTCCAATCTTGCCCTACCGGCGCCTTGAGTTGCGTGTATATCGAGGATGATGCGATGCAGATGCGTGTAGCCGAAGACTCGCTAGAGGTACTACATCCTGAGTACGAAACCCAGCCACGGGTTTGGTATAAGAACCTTTACCGTTTCAATAAAGATCATATCAGTGGCACCTTAGTGATGGATGTCGGCGATCATGTTGACTGTGCTGAAGACAGCAAGGTGACGCTTTATCATAATGGTCAGCCCGTTGCCCAGTGCCAAAGTGATTGCTTCGGTGATTTCAAGTTTGATCAGCTTGAGCCAGACTCAGGTCATTATACGGTGGTTGCCGAATATGGTCAGTTGCGCGCTGAATTGATGGTTGAGCTTAATGACAGTATCAACATTGGGGTGGTTAAGCTTACCGCATGATCTCGTTGCGTCATCAATGTGATGGTGCGCAGAGCGCAGCGTTGATCTAGGAGAGGAAAGTCCTCTACGGGCTCAGCCGAGCGAGAGCCGTTAGCTTATACAAGAGTGTTCACTGTAGGTGAAATCCAAAGGAAGTAAATGGCAAAAAATGGTGATGGCCTTATGTTGCTTGGCTCACAGATTCACCAACTGACACGTACGCCTTAATTAATCCGCACGACAAGTTGTTATCCACGTTCAACCATATCAATAAGTTAAGCGTTGATACTTTGGCACGCAGGTACATCATTATACCCGCTTGCTATCCCTAATGAGGAAAGGTCATGAACAGCACGGAAATCGAGTTGGACGTCAAAGACATAAAAAACAATGATGAAAAAAGCCAAACAATCACTGTTAATGGCATGAGTATCTATTTATGGGCAGCCTGTTGCGCGATTATTATTTGCGCGAGTTTACTGGGCGTATTACCCAATAGCATGGCAGGGGCAATGGCAATCTGTTTCGGCGCTGGTTTTATCTCTTTCGCGGTGGGAAATAGAGTGAAATTCATTCGAGAATATATGGGGGGCGGCGTTTTAATCACCCTCTTTCTTGGCGCCTCGATCAAACACTTTGGCCTGTTGCCCCAGTCGACAATCGATACCGTATTTAACTTCATCGCACCATGGGGGTTTTTGAATATCTTTATTGTGGTGCTCGTGATCGGCAGTATCGTCACTATTGACAGAACCCTATTGATTGCGGCTGTGAGTAAGTTTATTCCGACGATCATCGCAGCAGTCATCGGTGCTGCGATTGTCGCGACCCTGATAGGATCCCTGTTTGGCATGAGTCCAAGCTATGTACTGTGTTACTTTGTGATGCCGATCATGTCTGGCGGTTCGGGTGCTGGCGCACTACCTATTGCCGAGATGTACCACTCAATTACCGGTAACTCTTTTGAAGAGTACATCTCGGTGGCGATGGCGATGCTAAGCGTCGGCGATCTCTTTGCTATCATTATCGCCGGAATCGCAAACAAGCTGATTGCAGGCAGAGACACTCTTACAGGCAACGGTGAGATGCTGAGAGCCGTCAAGGCCAGTGGCGTCACTCAGCGCGATCACACGCCCCCATCAATGGCCGATCTGGCAAACTGCCTGCTGATCATCTCTGCCATCTATATGCTTGCGATTGTGTTTAACAAGCTGATCCTGCCAACCTTGTTTGGCATTCCCATCCACACCTTTGCTTATGTGGTTATTATCACGATGATTCTGAAGGTCAGCAATATCATCCCTGCCAATATTACGGCTGCCTTGATCTATTCGCAGAAGTATTTTATTCAAGCTTTTGTGGTTATCATTATGTTTTGCTGCGGGATGTCATTTATGAACCTTGAGGTGTTTATTACCTCAATCACCAACATTGGCAACATCATGGTATGCTTCGGGGTAGTCTCTGGTGCCTTTCTGGGCGGGGCTTTGTTTGGCAATCTGGTGGGCTTCTTTCCATTTGAAGCGGGTGTCACTTCAGGGTTATGTATGGCTAATGCTGGTGGCGCTGGGGATATCGCAGTACTCAGTGCCTGTAAACGCATGAGATTGATACCCTATGCTCAGGTGTCCTCCCGAGTTGGCAACGCGATGATCCTCATTATTTCAGGGGTAATATTTACGCTGTTTGCCTGATTTTTAGCTTTGTAATGTTCCAGAGTACTGAGTTACAAAGAAAGATAATAGGTAATAATAGCCTTTAAATAAGATGCTTATAATAAAAGAGCCCAGTCTGGTGTCTGACTGGGCTTTAACCTTTTTATCGTGTCCCAGAAAGCCGCTAATGAGTAGCACCGATATTTACCCAGAAACTATTGGTATTCAAGTAAGATGAAAAGCCCCTGGGAATAAGGGGCAATTAAGAGTAATAAGTAAAGAAATTATATTCGTCCAGTCCTATTAAGTAGGCTTTAGAGCTGCAGTAACTAACAGCTCAACAAATAGGTCAGGACTTGCCAATTTGGCCTCACTACATGCCCTCGCAGGGGCATACCCTTCATCGAACCATTCGTCCCAGACTGAGTTCATCGCATTAAAATACTTTATATCAGACAACCAAACTGTTGTTTGGAGTATATGATGACTGTCACTTCCAGCTTCAAGAAGTAACGCTTCAACTCTCTTTAGTGCTTCTTCTGTCTGTTCCTCGATACTGGTACCCTTAACACCAACTTGGCCGCATAAATAAACGGTATCGTTGTTAATAACAACCTTACTCATTCGTTGATTCGTAAGTAATCTTTTTACCTGAGCCATTTTTTATTTCCTGCTTTTTATATTTCGCTACAAACGATTCTTCAATTGGCGTTAAGCTCGCAAGCTCTCCAAGCGTTAGAGGTTTAATTGGATTACGGATTCGATAGTAACCGACTTTCTCCATTGGCATGTTTAGCTTATCGCTAATCATTTGGGATACTGTCGTACCACAGTGCCTACCTTGACAAGGGCCCATACCACAACGTGTGTATGCTTTAATTTGGTTTATCCCATTTACTCCAGCATCTATTTGATCACGAATCTGTTTTGCGGTGACGTTTTCACATCGGCACACAATAGTACTGCCAGCTGGTCTATACGCTTCTTCTGGCGGGCGATATAAGGCATCCAGAAACGGCCTTATTGCAAGTTCGCTGTTAATACTCTGCTTTATCTTCTGTGATTCAATCTCAAACTGTTTATCGCTCAATTGATCGGTTGCATTTAAAGACGCTAATCCGGCTAATTGACCCTGCTTTTCTGCAACTAGAGCCCCCCCAATTGAACGACCATCGCCAGCAACAGCAATACCTTCAAGTGAACTATTTCCAAAGTCATCTAAAACAGGTGACCAGCTACACTGCACTGAGTCCCAATTATGTTTAATACTCAACGCACGCGTCAGCTGAACATTTGGTATTACACCAATATGGCAGAGCAATATTTCAGTCTCGAACTCATGAAGTACCGTACCTACTTCAAAGCTAATGCCATTAACTGACGACTCGCCAAGCGCTTTAATGTTGGTCGCTTTGGTATAATGCTTAACTCCTGCCCTTCGAACTTTTGCCAGTAGTTTTAGCCCCTTATATAAGTATTTTCTTCCCTGCCACGCAGATACTATATGCTTAGACGCACTGAAATAGCTTGACGGATGCTGAGTATCAACTATCGCTTTGGGAGCAGCTCCCGCGTCTATCATTTGAGCCGCCAGTAGGTATAACAATGGGCCAGTTCCAACCATCACAGCTTGATTTGGTACCAAAGCTGAGGCTTTCATCATTGCCTGGCAGGCCCCTGCGGTCATGACTCCGGGCAGAGTCCAGCCTGGAAAAGGGAAAGGTCGCTCACTCGCCCCGGTCGCAATGATAACTCGTTTGGCCTGAAGTCTGTACGCTAAGCCGTTTTCACTCCAATAGACGGTCTTGTCACTATCAATACGCCACAAAGTTGAGTTACCAAAATAACTGATTGAGGCGTTTTGAAACCTTTCAACAAGGTCAGCACCTCGTAAGTAATCGGGTCCAAATATTTCACCACTACCATTTTTATGGTTACTCACAGAGCGATAGATTTGCCCTCCTGGTTGAGGCTGTTCATCGATCACAGCGACATTTGCACCATGTTCAGCGCAGGTGATAGCTGCCGACATTCCTGCAGGACCAGCGCCAATAATACATACGTCTACATCAGAAATAGATTTACCTAACACGCTAACTCCTGTTATACCTTTTGACGTTGAACTTCCATGCCTTCTTCAACTAGTTGCATGCAAGATTGAACATTTTTCTCCCCGTCCACCTCAACTCGGCACTCAAAGCAACTCCCCATCATACAAAATGGCGCACGCGGCTCTCCTGATTGGGGAGTATCTCTCGTCGAACGGATACCAGCTGCCAATAGTGCTGCAGCGATCGTATCCCCTTTATTTGCACTGATAGAACGCCCTTCCCAGGTGAACACAATATTTACTGGCTCTTTATTAGAACTAGGCAGGCGTAGAAATTTTGAATCTTTGTTCACTGAATAACTCCAAATCTGGCACATCGACAGTCGATGGCTCTAACCAATTAGGTAATAAGTAACTATGGGCAGCAGCTAAGGTGATCCCGCTATGACAGCTAATAAAATAAGCTCCCGTGTTAGTATCCGACTGCTGATAGATTGGTAACCCATCAGGTGAGACTATACGCAGAGCTCCCCAGCTACGAATTAGTTTGGTACGAGAAAGAAACGGATAAACTTTAATCGCGCGCTCAGCAATGGCGGATGTCACACCAACAGTATCAACTTCATTGAACTCCATATTCTCTTTTGAGTCACCGATTTGAATACCACCTTCACTGACCTGGCGGATAATTCCTGAAGGTCGCTTTAACATCGGTGGTAGCTTTTCCGTAATTAATACTTGCCCTTTTTGCGGATTAATTGGAGCAATAAAACCCAATTTGGGCCCGAGTTTAGCTGCGCCTAATCCTGCTGAAAGAATTACTTTATTTGCCTCAAAGGTGTTACCGTTTTCCAGACTAACAATAAAACAACCATCATCTGACTTTAAGACATCAGTGACGTTGGCATCAGTGATAAAACGCCCACCTAGAATCTGAATTGCCTTGGTATAGGCCTTCAATAGATTTAGAGGATTTAAATGACCATCTTCTTCACCAAATATAGCACCGACTACATCGGAGCCAATTTGTGGCTCTTCTTTTTTTAACTTTTCTTGATCCCAAATTTCATATGGATAGTCTGTGCCTAATTGCTCCTTTAGAGCATCATATTGCCGCACTTTTTTCAAAAGCTCTTTTTTACAAAAATGAAAGTCATACCCCCCATTTTGAACTAAATTAAGCTTCTCTCCAGTCAAGTTTTCTAATTCATCAGCTAAGCTTTTCCAAAGTTTAATCGAACGACGAGTCCAAGCTGCATAGTGAGGTGCATCAAGTCCTTTGCTGGATAACCACACTAACCCAAAGTTACCTCGAGAAGCACTGGAAACACTGTCACCACCATCAAGTACCGTAACCTGATGACCTGCTTTCAACAGTCCATATGCCACTGCGCAACCTACGACTCCGCCACCGATTACTATATATTCAGGTTTCATAGAGTTCTCATTTCATTAGAATTGATATGGGAGCTTGAGGTGTGCTCCCATAGTTATATGGTTAGTTAAGTACTTTATCTAAAATAGGCTGACTCCACTCAACGCCGATATCCTTGGTGATTTCAGGCCAAACATTTGCGCGAATCTTAGCTGCTGTTTTATTAATATGCTCTGGAGAAACTTCAACGATGGTTGCCCCGGCATCGGCTAAGCGTTTTTCATTCGCAGCCTGGTCAGCTTCAGCTGCGTTCCAGCGACGACTTTCAAAGTCTATTGCTGCTGCTTGTAGCACCTCTTTTTGGCTATCACTTAGACTCATGAAGCGATTAGAGTTAATCATTAGGTACCAAACTTCAAAGTGAGTATTTAGTGGTATGTAGCTTTTCGTTACATCACGGAACGACGTGTAATAGCCTTCTGCACCCGAACCAAGAACACCATCTACTACGCCTGTTTGAACCGCTGTAAATGCTTCAGAGAAAGGCAGTGGTGAACCAATGTAGCCAGCGTTGTCCGCTAGTAGTTGGTAGCTTTTAATTGGTGGAACACGCAACTTAATTCCTTTAGCAACATCAAGGTCACCGACGTCAGCAACTTTTCTATTAAGTGAAATACCGCCAAAGTAGACTGGATAAACAGCTAGTATCGTAATATCGCTTTTAGCAAAAAGGTCTTTCATCGCTTCGCGAATTACTGAGTCAGCACCATAGATAGACTTTGCTTGTTCCCAATCGTTGGCCAAATACGGTAGAGAACCAATTTGCAGTCTTCTATTCGTTGATGAAGAAGCCGGTTGCACTGCCATATCTACCGCCCCCATTGAAATTCGCTCTTGAACTAAAGTGTAATCACCAAGGGCATTAGCGGCATAGGTTCTTAGCTTTAAAGCACCATTTGTTTTTTTTTGAATTTCTACCCCAAGCTGTTTAATATCATTATCTATAACCGTTCCTTGTGGGCGAACGTGGCTGATTTTTAAAGTAATCGCTTGGGCTGGCATAATTGCTAATGTTGATGCCACCATAGAAGCTACGACTGTATATTTTCTAAGTGTATTTTTAACTCCAAGCATCCTTGCTTTTTTCATTATTCATTTCCTTTTTAGTAACCAAATAAAGTAGGGAGATACATTGACAACTCTGACCAGAATGAAGTCAGAACTACCACAGGTAAATAACCGAACGTGATTAACATCAACGCTGGACCGATTACTTCTGAGAATTTTACGTCACCAATTCGTGCGGCCAAGTATAGAATTGAAGCATATGGAGGAGTCACTCCACCCATAGCAGTGTTCACACCCATAATTGCTGCAAACTGAATAGGGCTAATACCAAGTGCTGTCATCAATGGCATAAGCAGCGGTGCAATTAGAATAATTGCTGTTAGATCATTCACGATCATGCCAACAATAAACAGTAATATGTTAACGAGTATCAGTAATAAAATTTTGTTATCAGTAATTTCAAATATAGACTCTACCAGTTGCTGAGGAACCCCTTCCATAACAAACATCTGGCTCAAAATGAGACTGAATAAAATCATGAACATTATTGAACCCACTGCCGTCGCAGATTCTTTTCCTGATTCAAGTAATGTCTTCCACGTTAGTCCTCGATAGATCATAAAGCCAATAGGGATTGCATAAATTACTGCAACTGCTGCCGCCTCTGTTGGCGTCATAATGCCACCATAAATACCACCTAAAATAATAACTGGCATCACAAGTGCGGGGACTGCATTCATGGTTTTCTTCGATGTATTCTTAACCATGACTTTTAACGTTGGCTTTTCATCCAATACAAGAGGAAACTTCCTAGATGCAATTAGATTGATGATTGCAAAGTTAAAACATACGAGGATTCCTGGGCCTAGCGTTGCTAGAAAACATGCCAAAATAGATGTATCAGTAACCCACCCATATACAATCATACTTACACTAGGGGGAATAAGTAATCCAAGTATTGATGAGTTAGCAATAAGCGCCGTCGCGTAAGCTCTTGGGTAGCCCCGCTGTTCCATTTCAGGGATTAACAGTGGCCCAATTGCAGCAACACCGGTCAGGCCACTTCCTGATATCGCGCCTATGATGGCACAACTGATCGACGCAACAATACCAAGCCCACCTCTAACATGGCCTACAAATACATTAACGAAGCCCAACAAACTGGCCGCTATCCCACTCCGACTCATAATTGTTCCCGCCAGAACAAATAGCGGTATACAAAGAAGTACGGGATTCATCAACTGACCCGTTCCCCACATCACGTTTCCTATCATTGACATATCTCCAACATATGTCATGACAATTAACGCGCCACCGAAGCAGAACGGCAAGGGAACACCTAGAGTCAACAACAGCACGAGCACCACTACAGCTAATAGCGCAATTTCAACCATAATTTATACCTTACTGACTGAATATGACGAAAAAGAAAGCTTCCTAATTAGCTTTGTAATGTGTATTGCGATGTAGCAAGTAATTAGAGTTAACCCAATGAATACTGCGATTTCATGATAAAAAGTTGGGATATACAACGTTGGGCTTTCTTTCCACACTCGCCATGCATACTTAGCGTAATCCCAAGCCCAGTAAGTGAGCCACGCCGAGATAACAAAACTAATCACTTCACCAATTAGTGCCAAAATAGTATGGCCACGCTCAGTTCTAATAAATATCTCTAAAACATTCGCTCTAATCTGTGTGTTTTCTCTAGATGCATTGACAGCACCCAGCATATACAGCCATAAGGTAGGTATTACCATCGCTTCCTCTAGGCCCATAATTGGCACTTCTAAAACATAACGAGTAACAACCTGAATGAACTGCATCAGTGCGACCGTACCAATCAAACCTGTTAACAAAAACCTGAAATATCGCTCCAATTGACACATCCTTAACCGAAACTTTTGTAAGTGTTTGGTTACGTTATCGTTTACAGAATATAAACTCAAATATAAAATACTTTACATGTCATAAATTAATCTTATAGGACAAAATGAATAAAGGCATATCAATCAGACAGCTAGAGACCTTCAGGGCGGTGATGAATACAGGCTCTATAACAAGGGCATCTAAGTCACTATCTAGAACACAACCAGCGGTTAGCTCAATGATTAACAGCCTAGAAACTGAATTAGGATTAGAGCTTTTCCAGAGGGATAAAGGGAGACTAATACCCACTCCCGAGGCCCACTATTTATTGGAAGAAGCCGAGGTGATACTTGAACGCTTGACACGTACAACTCAACTAATGGCTGAAGTAAAGGATCTTAAAAAAGGAAAGCTCAGAGTTGCCTGTATGCCTGCTGTCGCGCTATTTTTTATGCCACACCTTATTACGCGGTATGTTAAGGATAAGCCTGAGCTTGAAGTAACAATGATGATGCGAAGTTCTAGGATTGTTCAAGATTGGATAGCCTCTCAACAATATGATATCGGTTACTGTGAACTGCCAAAGAATACAGATTTATATAATGTAGAGCCTATTAAACTAAAAGGGGTTTGTGCAATTCATAAGGATCACCAATTAGCTAAGAAGAGCACCATCACACCAAAAGATCTAGACGGATTTCCATTAGTATCCTTATTTAATCAACACCCTGACAACGACAAAATTCGTAGAATTTTTGATGAGAATAATGCCAATTACCGTCCTAGGTTTGAACTACAGAACTACATTTCTGGGTTTGAATTTGTAGAGCAGCAGTTGTGTGCCTGCATTTGTGATCCTATTAGTGCTGCTAGTTATAATCTCTATAAATCTGGAACGGGTAACATTCTCTTTATCCCTTTTTCTCCTCTAGTAACATTTGAGCATGCCATACTTACTCCCGCTCATAAGCCTATGTCACAAACAGCAAAAGCGTTTGCTCAAATGATTCTAGAGGGTGTAGATAGATTCGCATATATGGAGGAAAATGCCATCGAAAAAAGTAGTGATAGCTAGGTTACTGGTTTATGAATATGTATCAGATTAGGTAAGCAACTGCAGTGTTGATGAAGCGATAAAAACGTACACACCAAGTACCCTTAATGTGTACGTTTTCTATTTCTTACTGTGATCTCATTATCTTGATAACTTCGGGTTTTATTCCCCCTACACGCAACATTTCATCTCTATCCTCTCTAGCCCAGCTAAGTTATTATTTTACTTTTAAAAGGGACATTTCATGAAGCACTTACTCTTGGTGGTTTTCGCGCTGTTTCTGTATTTGGGGCTTTACTGGCCTGATGCTGATAAGCAGCTGATGTCCCTGCTGCATCACCGCTCTATCCTCACCCACAGCGTACTATTGCCATTACTTGTGACGGTGTTATTGCGCTCAAACTATGCCAAGCCCATCGCGGCGGGGTTAAGTGCAGGGATCAGTATTCACCTAGCCACTAATGTTATTTCACCAATGGGGAGTTTTTCGCAGATATATCTTCCTGCACCGCTGAGTTCATCGATTGGTGCGACAGAATCATTAGTGTGGTTGGGGTTGAATGCGATTGCGGGGTATTTTCTGGCGCAGAGGTTACTCAAGGCGCACAGCAAGACCATACCCTTTATCTACCTGCTGGCAGCGGCGGGATATGGACTATACATCAAAGATGATGTGCGGCCTTGGCTGGTCTGTTTCGCTATTTTCCTTACCCCATTTATGTTCGATAAGGCCAAAAGCAAATTAAGACGAGCATCATGATAATGCCATTACTTTGATATCGAAACGGTAAATAACCCACCAGTAATGTAATTCACCATACCGACCAACTCTATTCTGTAAGAGGCAAAAAACGCTGGAGGGACGTTGTCCTCACCAGCGTTATTAAATTTTCTTGGTTGTCTGGTTATTGCTTAGCCGCGAAGCAGCACTGCGCCACGTGGAATTTTCTTGCCGAGTTTTTTACAGCTGCCGACCTTCGGCTGTTTGTTGGCTGATCTTCCGGTATACCACAGACGGCATTTACCTTTCGGTGGCATATATTGTTTAGCCACACGGTGTGGTGGGGTTTTATGACCATTGCCAGGCTTAACAATAACAGTCGGTTTAGCGTAGCTAGCAAAACTCGTTAATAGCGCAAAAGAAACGACAAGTAGATATTTTTTCATTGATTACTTCGATGTATATAGAGCTTATTAATAAGCTATACCATATCACCGCCATCAAAACCGTCTGTTATATCCTTGTCAATTCACAACTAATATCAACACCTTAGCATAATAACATCAAGTTGCTACAGATTGGTATCTGCAGCATTGAAGCTGCGCTTCTACTTAATTAAAGATAATAAGTGCTTCCCTATAATTGCAATAGACAGGTTACCTCTGCTTTTTCGGTTAGTCGCGTAACCCGTCAGTCATTATGATATTGAATTGAAATTGACTAGCCCCTAAATGCTGGGAGTATGCCTAGCATCGACATGAAATGGAACACTGCCGTTAACACACCAAAGCCCATAACCAGCATTATCATGGCTTTGCCACCTGGCGCTTTAAAGCCTTCATTGCCGTTCTCTAGTAAGCGTGACTTTCTCACCAACAGAGCAGGGATAATACATGTCCAGACTGTTGCAGCGGCACCGGCATAACCAATGGCAATAACAAAGCCAAAAGGAAACAGCAGCGACATGATCAGAGGTGGCAAGAAAGTCACCAACCAGGTTTTTGCACGCCCCTGTTTGGTATCTTCGAACTTGAACAGATCGGCCAAATAGTCAAACACTCCAAGCCCGACACCAATGAAAGAAGACAGAATTGCCGCCATTGAGAAAATATTGATCGCATTGGCTACTTTTTCAGACGCAATGACAGAGCCTAATGCGGTCAACAATGCATCCACGTTACCACCTTGCTCAATCACAGGACCAAATTGACTTCTAGGCAAGCTCCCGTAAATACTGAACAACCATAGGATATACAGGCTTAATGCGATTGCAGTGCCGCCTAATATCGCGTTTTTCGCCTTTCTCTCTTCGCCATAATATGAGCGCATTGAAGCCACTGAATGGTGATAGCCGAACGATGTTAATGCGACAGGCAACATTGCCATGGAATAAGGTGCGTAAATCGTTTGTTCATTAATCGTGTCAAACAATATGGACATATCGACATTGACGGCCAACCCTGATACACCAAACACAAAGCTTAAAACCATAAATGCGATGAGAACAACGGAGATCCGGTCGACTGCCCGCGTTGAGTGCCACACAAAGGCGGAGAACACCAAAACAAATAAGATAGAGGAAATTTTGCTATCGAAACCCAAAACATCCTGAAGAATAAGGCCGGAAGACGTGATGTAGGCGTACAATAAAATACCACCGACAAAGTACACTGTCAGGTTATTGAACATGTTGACCTTATCGCCAAGCATGTCCTTGGTTACCGTATTGAAAGAAACCTTTAGGTCATAGTGTTTAAATGCCTCAAGTAGCATCCAACCCGAAACGGTCATTACGATCATGGTTAATGTAATCGCGAGAACTGACCAAATGGTCCATGCCCCCGCTCCCGCACTCGGGAGCCCTAGCATTCCAGCACCGACACAGACACTGGCGATAATGCATGCTCCCCCTATTAATGACGGGTTATTGTCCTTCACACTTTCGCGTACTGGTAATGACAAACTCTTATCCATAATTCTGTCACTCTTATAATTTCACGTTATAAACTAATGGGCTTAAGCTATATTTTTTTTAAAAAAAAGCGCAACCCAACGGTTGCGCTCTATTGTTATTAAGCTTCTTCTAAGACTTTTACTTCCTTCTTCGGCGCTTCCTGCCTCACTGGCTCTACCTCTTTTAGTCTGGCAGTAAAGTGACGGAGAACCGGTGGCTCGTAAGTAAAGTCGAGGCCTTTCACATTCGCTGCGTTTGCCTTCACTTTCTGGAATGCTTCGATAACGAAATCCATATGTGTTTGAGTATAAGTCGCACGCGGGATCGTCAGACGAAGCAGCTCTGCCGGACATGGGTGCTGTTTGCCTGTTGCCGGATCACGACCTAGCAAGAGCGAGCCAATTTCAACAGCGCGGATACCTGCTACTTTATAAAGCTCGCAAGCCAGTGCATGGGCCGGGAACTGATCAGCTGGAATGTGCGGCAGCAACTTGCCAGCGTCAACAAATGCCGCGTGGCCGCCTGCTTGCTGACAAACAACACCGATAGCTTCCAGACCATCAACCAAATACTGAACCTGACCAATACGGTATGCCAGCCAATCCTGACGCATACCGTCATAGAGGCCAACGGCTAGACGCTCCATCGCACCGCCTTCCAAACCGCCGTAGGTTGGGAAACCTTCCTGAACGACACACAGAGTACGGCATTCGGTGTACACATCCATCATGGACTCGCCTTTAAAACAAAGCAGGCCGCCCATCTGAACCATGGCATCTTTCTTGGCAGACATTGCCAAGCCATCGGCATACTTATAAGACTCGCGAGTGATCTCTTCGATAGTCCAATCCTGATAACCCGGCTCACGCTGCTGAATAAAGTAGGCGTTCTCAGCATAGCGTGCGGAGTCCATGATCACCGGGATGTCGTATTTCTGCGCGATGTCATACACAGCTTTCAGGTTAGCGATAGAAACTGGCTGGCCACCCGCAGAGTTACAGGTAATGGTGCTGACGATGTAGGGGACATTTGCCGGGCCAGCTTCAAGTATCGCGTCTTCCAGCTTAACCAAGTCAAAGTTACCTTTGAAGTCAGCATTGACTGCAGTATCAAACGCTTCTTTGGTATACACGTTTTTCGCTACGCAGCAGTTCACCTGCGTGTGGCCCTGTGTGGTATCAAAGAAGTAGTTAGACAGTGCGACCATCTTGCTGCGATCCAGTCCCTTTTCTATTTCACGTTTTTTGATTAGAACTGGAATGTAAATTTGCTCGGCACCGCGGCCTTGGTGAGTCGGGATCGTCAACTCATAACCAAAGATGTCTTGTACCGCATTCGAAAGCGCATAGTAGCTACGGCTGCCGCTGTATGCTTCGTCACCACGAAGCATTGCTGCCTGCATGTTCTGGGTAATAGCACCTGTACCACTGTCAGTGAGCAGATCAATAAAGACATCTTCACTATCTAGCAGGAACGGGTTCATCCCTGCTTTTAATATCGCTTGCTCACGGTATTCACGAGTCGTACGTTTTACAGGTTCAATGACACGGATACGAAACGGCTCTGGTAGATGTTTAAAGTTTTCCATAATAATGCCTTTATTTTCACTCGATGATTAATATCACCATGAAATAGTGTTCTGTTTGTATGAATAGGTATCAACTAATAACAGTTCTCAACATATACCTATCTAATTAGATTTATGGCCGAGTAAAATCACGCTAAATAAATAACGAAATATCGAGAGTATTAGTTCAATTTAAAATGGTAGGAGTGTAACGACTCCTATTATTTATTTTGAAGGAAAAAAGTCAGATAGCTTGTAGTCTTCATTGTACCACTGCATTACCAACGGCAGCGGCAACAATGGACTTGCCCATTGAAAGCACATATTCACCCCATATTCACACATGAAATTAAGATACTTAGTTGGTATTAAAGGTTAAGCGTGTTAAAACACCTTTACTTTTGCAAGTATAAACCCATAAAAACAGCAACTAATTTAAATGTTCTGAGTGTTTTCGAGACGACGCAATAATACGCCTCTAGCGTTTATTCTGAAGACAGGTGAAAGGAAAGTTTGTGATCTAAGTTATACCAGGCTAACAGTGCTAGCACCGAAGTAGATCGCAATTTTAAGTACACGCTCATCTAATGTTCCTATAAGAAAAAGCAATGATTTAAGTATCCTATAGTTATTCTTACTCATATATACTTATTTTCAAGAAATGTGATCGCTACAAACAACTTTATAGCTTGTATACCAATTTTCAGATAATAAGTGCGACACTCCGGGAAATAAATGGATACTGTAATACCAACCTACATAAATATTTGATCAGTCTTGCAGGTTAAAATCGCTGTTCTCTATGTTAGATATTTTGTAATTAGAGCCACTAGTTACTGCAATCTCTGCCTTGATAACAACGATTTTTCCAGTGCAAATACTTGATCAACTACTTATCCAGATTGGTATAAAATATATTTCTATAAAAACGAATAGAGCACTGGAGATAACATCACCAGAACCAGAGCGGTAAGGGCTGGTTGATATAATCGAACTGCAGAAGATCATCGGTGATGTCATACCATGCCCAAGGTTTCCCATGATTTCATAGGTCACTCCGCCACAGAGGTTGACGACGTTGCGCTACACCGAATCCCGACGAAAGCCGATCCCGGCCAATAAACCAGGTACGAGATTTACACAATATCGCCATGACGCTTGCTGAGTTGGTGATATATTAGCAGTTTGAATCTGGTCTAAGCAGGATAGAGACGTTGCCATCATCATTCTTCAACTCAAAACCCTATAAGTTCGGGCTCACCCTGTCTGGCGGTGGCTCTAAGTGCATGGCGCAAATCGGTATGTTGCAATACCTCGACGAGCAGGGCGTAAAACCGGATGTGATATCTGGAGCAAGTGGGGGCGCGTTAGTTGGCGCTCTCTATGCTGCCGGTCATAGCCCCGAGAAAATTCTGACATTTTTTGTTGAAAGCCAGATGTTTAAAGTCAGCAGCTTTTCATTCAACAAGCTGGGATTGATTAACTCTGAAAAACTGCACAGTCATTTTCACGGTTGGATCAAACGAGATAACTTTGATGCTCTAGACATCCCGCTCTTTGTGGCGACGACTGATCTCAATGCTGCACAACAAGTCGTCATCAAAGAAGGGGAACTCATTCAGGCTCTGCTGGCTTCTGCCGCCTATCCGGGTATGTTCACCCCGGTAAAAATCGGCGATAAGCTGTTTGCTGACGGTGGTATCACCAATAACTACCCGACCGATCTCATCCACGGCCTTTGCCGTGCCCATCTCGGTATGTACTTAAGCCCATTAGAGCATAAAGCCAATCATGAGTTCTCCGATGCCTTTGACATTCTTGACCGGGTATTCGAGATCTACAGTTCTACTCACTTATTAAAAAGCATCAAACTGCCCGATATCAGCCTCTCGCCAGAAGGTATTGATCGGTGGGGATCCTTCAACGTCAATAACGACAGTCTGAAAACACTCTACACATTAGGCTACGAAACAACGCGGGATTACTTTGAGACCGAAGGGGCCGAGTGGCTGGAGCAAGTTAAGAAGTCTCTGGCCAAGAGGTCGCTATTTGAGAGCTTGACAGGTTAAAGGTTGAATCACATGCTGAAGCAACCAATATCATTAGATACAGGTAACGCCACTCTTTAATAGGCTCCTACTCCTAATAGCTCTGCGCGATTATGGTGATTATTTGCCAACATATGTATCTTCATATAGAGCCTCGTAGCAAGGCTCTATTTGGTATCTTTACACATCAAACTCACCGCCAGTGTCTGGGCAAGATACACCGAGCAGCTTAATGATCGGAAGCCCAAGTTGTCACCTTCTTGTACTTCAAAGCACACATCCATTATGCTCCCCTGCGCCATCATCTGGTTATCGGTGATGGCGACAATCGGTACGTTCTTTTGATGGGCGAACTCAATAACCTCTGTGGTTTCTGGCGCATAAGGGGTAAATGTAAAGGTGACCAATACATCTTTGTCGCTCATCAAACGTGTCATTGGCGATAGCATTCCACCGTTATCATCGACCAAAACCACGTTGTTGTTAGACTTCATCAAGGCATACCAAAAATAGAATGCGGCGGGATAAGCCCGTCGCATCCCCTGGATATAAATGGTTTCAGCCCCTTCCAGTAAGCTGACGGCCCTATCGAGTTTCTGTGGAGACACGGATATTTGCAGGTGCTCCATCGCCTCAATATTTGCCTGACCAAAATCATGGAAAATAGCAGCGGCTGAATCTGGGCCAAACTCAGCTTCGTTTCTTGCTTTACGTACCCGCTCTTTGTAATCGCGTGGACGATTGAAGTAGTGATTGCGAAAGACTGCCTGCATCGAGCTAAACCCTGAGAACCCCATCGCACTGGAAAAACGGCTAAGGGTAGACAAAGGCACATTGGCTTGCTGGGCAATGGTGACCATAGTTTCAACCGCCACCAGCATCGGTTGCGCCATAGCAAAATCTGCCACTTGCTGAAGGCGAGGACTTAAATCATCATATTGCCTAATGATTTGATCCTTCAATGTGTCTAGATCTAAATCTTGGGCGCTTTGTCTCGTGGCGACTCGTTCGGCGACTTCCATATGTTAATGCTCCCCCTCGCTGATACCGACAAGAAAAAAAAGCCCTGCGATTAACAGGGCAACATTTTTACGACAGTGGTTATGACAGCAGCTTGATATTACGAATTGCTTCTTCCTTCACAAATGGCATGGCCTTCTGCATAAAATAAATCCGGTCAAATTTCTCAGGTTCTTCATTCATGAAGCCACGCAAGTTATTGCCCAGCGCTTGGCGCAAGCAGGTACCAATGTTGAATTTCGATACACGGGTACGCTTGAGTTCTTCCATATCTTCATCGCGGATACCACTGGCACCGTGGATAACCAGCGGAATATCAACCATGCTGGCAATCTTGTCCAAGCGGCCAAAATCAATGGTGCATGTAGGCTCAGTCAAACGGTGCACGTTACCTACCGATACAGCGACACAATCCGCACCACTTTCAGTGGCAAAACGCACAGCTTCTTCGGCTTCGGTATAGATAGATTTAATATGGTCACGGCCTTCATCATAAGGTACCGAGCCAATCTCACCTTCTACCGAAGCACCCAATGCATGGGCAACATCGGCCACGGCGCGAGTACGGGCAATGTTCTCTTCAAGCGACAGCTGAGAACCATCAAACATCACGGAGCTAAAGCCGGCTTTCAACGCCTTGAAGACGATCTCTTCTTCGTAGGTATGATCCAAGTGTAAGCACACAGGCACCGAGCTGTTTTTCGCCAATGGCAGCAACATTGCCGCAGCGGTTTCTACCCCGTAGAAATCAGCCACATCTTTGTTACAAGCAAGGATCACGGGTTTGTTAACCGCTTCTGCCGCTTCAACCACTGCACGAGCATCTTCGTAGCCAAACACGTTAAAGCAAGGTACGGCATAATCAGAAGCCGCAGCTTCAGGCAAAAGATCTTTTAAATTAACGAGCATATTGGTAAGCCTCCGTGTTATTTGAACTTAGCGATCATGTCCTTGATGCCAGGGATCGTCTCTACTTGATACTCATGGTGTGGGTCAAAGTGCTGGATCAGCGACTTCTCCGTTTTGCCGACGATAATGGTGAAGTAATACATCTCGTAACCCGGTGCCGCGACACTTGGGTGATAGCCTTTGTCGATAGCAATCACTGAGCCGGTACGCACGTGGTAAACCGGACCAAAGTCATCTTCGTGCTCATACAGGAACTGGGCACCGAAACCAAAATCAGGGTTGAAACGGAACTGGTACACTTCTTCGTACAGTGTCTCTTTGCTACCGTCAGGCTTAACGCGATCTTCATCATGCTTGTGAGGAGGGAAACCAGACCAGCCACCCGCACCAACAGTAAACAACTCGCTGACCAACAGACGACCACGCTTGTCGGCATTAGATTGACCTAGTACGTGTTTGATCTTACGGTGGGTTTTGGTGTCGTCAGAGCCGTACTGCACCATATCGACTTCATCTTCACGGCTACAGAAGGGTTCTAGCGACTCTTCGAACTTACCACCGGCAATCATCACGTCAGCGGTGTCACTCACACACTCAATTTCTGCGGTATAGCCAAGCGGGACATAGACAGATTCAGGATTGCCTTCCCACACAGATTTACGCTGACCGATATTGTCGAATACTTCGGTTCTTTCGCCGTTGGTTACCTTGATTGAACAGGTACCACCAGCCAGTACAATCACTGACTCATAGCCTTCAACAACGTGCTGGTGCTGTTCGCCTTGCGACAGGCGTACTTGGTTGAAATAACACAGCGGTGTGACTTCATCGTTGATGTCGATGATAGGTTGGTTCTTATTATCAAACGGTGGGATATGCTTACCCATGACTCTCTCCTCACTGCCCTGATCATCCTTTCAACCAGTACAGCCTTGTAATTATATGGTTCTGCTATTTAGGCCTGATATCAGGGCCTGTTGACTTAAGCTTTGGGGAATAAAAAAGCCGGGTCTCGATGGTGTGTACTGACGGAAGACTGAAGATCCATGCAGTACTGACCCGGCTGACCAAAATAACCAGTAACTCAATGCTTACCGCACCAGTTACAGGCTTTGTTCTCTGGTCTCAATAAAATCGAATAATTGTTCTTTGGTCGGCATCGCTTCAGTACAGCTGTTACCGCTGACGTTAATCGCCGCTGCTGCTGAACCATGCTTGACGCCGTCTTCCAGTTCGCCACCGTTAACCAGTGTCCAAATCAGGCCGCCTGCAAATGAATCGCCAGAGCCAAATGGCTTCTGCACGTCCACGCGGAATATACCCTGCTGGAATTTATGACCGTCTCGACAGTACACTTTGGAACCAAACTCACCGGCTTTAACCACCACCACCTGGGTGTTTGCGCGAAGGAAGCGGTCAGCCGTTGCATCATCGTCGGTGTTACCCGGTGCCAGCACGGTTTCCATCATGTCGAACTCTTCACGGTTACCGATCACGATGTCGGATAGACCCGCGGCGATACCGTAGTAAATTGATGCGTCAACGTCGGTGCGCCATGAATACGGACGGTAATCAACATCCAGAACCACTAACGTGTTGCTGCGGCGTGCATGCTCCATCGCGATAAGCGTTGCTTCACGGCTCGGGCTTTCTGAAAGCGCCGTACCGGTTACCACCAATACTTTCGAACTTGCGATGTACTCTGGGTCGACCTGCTCTGGCTTAATGGTCAGATCAGAGGCCTTGTTGCGGTAAATCAATACCGTGCAGTCGCTTGGCTTCATCTCGGTAAACGCCACTGACGTACGCGAGCCTGAATTGTCTGTCATCATGCCGTCAAGGTTGATCCCCTGACCTGACATGTACTGCTTCACATAGCCGCCGAATGCATCATCAGCGACACAACCGATAAACCCTACCTTGCCGCCAAGTCTGTTTACAGCCACTGCAATGTTGGCAGCTGAGCCACCGACGAATTTGTTGAAACCTGAAATATCAGCCATGTCCGTGTTTGATTCACGGGCGTAAAGATCTACGCCCGCACGTCCCAACACGATGGCATCCAGCTTACGGTCTTGCTGAAGTGCAATCTTTGTCATGGTCCGTTCCTATTACTCGTAATCTACCCAAGCCGCATTTTGATCTGCAGACTCAACACATTTCTCACAAAGGCGTACACCTTCGATACCCGCGTCAATACCTGGGAACCAGATACCTGCTAGTTCAGCTTGGTCGTCGCGGTCAGCCGCATCGAATGCCAGCGCAAAGCGGTGGTACAAGTTTGCCCAAGACTCGAAGTAACCTTCAGCGTGACCACCACCAACACGGTTAGATGCCACACCCGGTGCATCTTGGTGTAGGTAACCCATACCGCGCTCTAGTAGACGAGATGGCTCGCCTTGCACTTCGTAGCGAAGTTGGTTTGGTTGCTCATCCCACCATTCGATAGACGCTTTAGAGCCGACGATGCGGATCTTCTGCTGGTGCATCGAGCCCGAGTTCACCGCTGATGCCCAAAGCGTGCCGACAGCGCCGCCTTTGAACTCCATCATTACGTGTGCGTTATCTTCTAACGGAGTGCGCGACTTGATGAAGCTCTGACGCATGCAAGATAGACGGTCAACCTCAAGGCCTGTCATCACTTCGCATAGGTAGAATGCGTGAGTACCGATATCACCCAGTACGTAAGTTGGGCCAGATACTTCAGGGCTTACACGCCACTTCAGGCCTGGATCGTTCAGTTCGTACTCTTCGTTGTGGAAGCCGTGAGCAAACTGCATGTTGATAACACGGATTTCACCTAGGTCGCCACGCTGAACCATTTCACGCGCCTGCTGAACCATTGGGAAACCGCTGTAACCGTACATCACACCGATAACGCGGTTGTTTTTCGCCGCAATTTCTTTCAGCTCTTCTGCTTCTTCGGTAGTGAAAGTGATTGGCTTTTCACACACTACGTGTAGGTTTGCTTCTAGCGCTGCTTTACAAATGGCGTAGTGGGTCGAGTTAGGTGTTGCGATAGAAACAGCTTGGATACCGTCTTCACGCTGTGCTTCTTGCTCGAACATCTCTTGGTAGTTGGCGTAGCAACGATCACCATCTAGACCTAGGTTTTCACCAAAATCGCGGCAGCGCGCTGGATCTAGATCGAAAGCACCGGCAACCAATTTGAACAGACCATCACGCAGTGCTGCGTTGCGGTGTGAGTAACCGATCTGGCTACCACGGCCACCACCTACCATTGCCCAGCGGATTGGTTGGTCAAAATGACGTTCTTCATTAAACATTGCTTCACTCCTTGGCAGGTATCACGACCACCTTATGCTTTATGTAGCTAGCTGTGATACCTGCGGGTAAATTATTAGAAATATAAAGATTTAAATGTTCGGAATTCTTTTTCGGTTAGACGCCGCGTCTTTGAGTCGCTCGGCCTTCTTCCCAGTCAGCGACTTTCTTCGCCGTCTCTTCGTTGCGCGTCACTTCAGGCAAACCCACTTCCCACCAGCAGTCACACTTAGACCATGCCGCAGGGGATACAGGGTCGATATCAACCACAATCACGTAAGTGCGGTCCGCTTCTTTCGCGCGGGCAAAGGCAGCATCAAACTCGTCAACAGACGTCAGTTTCTCGGAAATTGCACCTTGAGCTTCTGCGTGCTTGGCAAAGTCAACACGGGCCAACTCGCCATCTGGACGGCGGCAATCTTCAAGCAGGTTGTTGAA